>JAYFPV010000256.1:0-2003 GCA_034927465.1 Lawsonibacter sp. | reverse complement strand
GAGCGAGGCCTGTTCTTATTTTGGCCTTGATTTGGATGTGTTCATGGTCAAGTGTTCCTATGAGCAAAAGCCCTTCCGCAAGGATGTGATGCGAGTCTTCGACGGCCGGGTGACCCCGTCTCCGTCCATGACCACAGAGGTGGGGAAGAAGATCCTGGCCCTAAATCCCGATACCACTGGCAGCTTGGGCTGTGCCATCTCCGAGGCGGTGGAGTCTGCGGTGTCCCATCCCAACAGTCGCTATGTGCTGGGCTCAGTACTCAACCAGGTGCTGCTCCATCAGTCTATCATTGGCCTGGAATGCGAAACCGCCATGGCCCAGCTGGGAGAGTATCCCGACATTGTGGTGGGCTGCGCCGGAGGCGGATCCAATCTGGGTGGTCTGATTGCACCTTTTATGCGGGATAAACTCTCGGGGAAGCGAAAGGAGACCCGCTTTGTGGCGGTGGAACCCGCCTCCTGTCCCTCTCTGACCAGAGGGCGGTATGCCTACGATTTCTGCGACACCGGAAAGGTTACACCCATGGCCCGGATGTACACGCTGGGTGCCGGATTTATTCCCTCCGCCAACCATGCGGGTGGTCTTCGATACCACGGGATGAGTCCGATCCTCTCCAAACTTTATCATGAGGGCTATATGGAGGCGGTGAGCTATAAGCAGACCGAGGTATTTGAGGCAGCCGTGCAGTTTGCAAAGCTGGAAACCATTTTGCCCGCCCCGGAGTCAGCACACGCCATCAAGGGCGCGGTGGATGAGGCTCTCAGGTGTAAAGAGACCGGGGAAGCCAAGACCATTCTCTTCGGCCTGACCGGTACCGGCTACTTCGACATGACGGCCTATGCCGCCTATTTGGACGGCAGGATGACCGATCACATTCCCACCGACGAGGAGCTGCAGGAGGGCTTTGATTCTTTGCCCAATATCCCTCAGAACCAATAAAAATTTTTACGGAGCCTGCCTTTCGGGGCAGGCTCCGTTTTTGTAAGGACAGAGAACATGTATTTTTTGCCCGACGGAGGATAAACTATTCAGGAAAAGGAGGCGAAAAGGATGGACATGACCAACCAAGAGTACGGAAAATATGTGAATTCTAAATCCAAGCCCTCGCCCTGCTGGAAAAACAACCTCTGGGCATTTTTGGTAGGAGGGCTGATCTGCACGCTGGGACAGGGACTTTTGAACCTTTACGGCGTTTGGGGATTGGATAAGGAGGAGGCGGCTACGGCGGTATCCGTGAGTTTGATCTTTCTGGCAGCTCTCTTGACCGGGCTGGGCTATTTTGACAATATTGCCAAGCATGCCGGTGCAGGTACGCTGGTGCCGATCACAGGGTTTGCCAACGCTATGGTGTCTCCGGCGCTGGAGTTCAAAAGTGAGACGCTGATTTTAGGAACCGCCTCTAAAATGTTTGTGGTAGCGGGGCCTGTCATTGTGTTTGGAACGGTGGCCAGTGTGCTCTATGGGATTATCCTGGTGTTGTTTGGATTGACATAAAAGTGGACCGCGAAAGTTGTGACAGGGGCAGCCGGGAATTCCCGGCTGCCCCTGCTTGACTTAGGGGGAAAATCTAAGTAGAATAGAGAAAAAACCAGGTGGTGGGAAAGATGGCACGTCCGGTCAAATGCAGGCGCGTGTGCGCGATGCCAGAGTTTCGGGAATTTGTCCCTGCCGGTGCGGAGCACGCTGAGGAGGACATTGAGCTTCGCGTGGACGAGTATGAGGCGATTCGGCTGATCGACTACCTCGGAATGTCTCAAGAGGAGGCGGCAGCGGGGATGGAGGTCTCTAGGGCGACCATTCAGAATATTTACGAGGCGGCCAGAAAAAAGCTGGCTGCCACCTTGGTAGAGGGAAAGCGCCTGCGGGTGAGCGGCGGTGTGTACCAGATTTGCCCCAAGGGGAGACACTGCCAGGGCAAAAAATGCTGCTGTCACCGTGTGGAAAAGAATTAAACGGCTATTTGTGAGTAACTGCTAAAAATACGTCGGGGGCGGGGAGCAAA
>JAYFPV010000489.1:0-1939 GCA_034927465.1 Lawsonibacter sp. | reverse complement strand
CATTTCCCCATCTTCTTGCCCACGTCTTTGACGGTATCCAACACCTCCTGAGAGGTACGCAGGCCGCACACGATCTCCAGCAGCCGCATCACAGGCACTGGAGAAAAGAAGTGCATCCCCACCACTTTTTCAGGTCTGTTGGTTGCGGCGGCCAAGGCGGTGAGCGAGATGGAAGAGGTGTTGGAGGCAAAGATGGTCTGCGCCCCGCAGATCCGATCCAGGGCCTGGAATACCTCCGATTTGGCCGCAAGCTGCTCAAAAATTGCCTCGATGACCAAGTCGGCATTGGAGGCGGCAGACAGACGAGTATCGGTGGTCAGTCGGCTCATGCAGTCGTCTCTTTGTTCACGCGTCAGGATTCCTTTTTCGACCAGCCGGTCCAGTCGGCTGTTAATGCCCGCTTTGGCTCGGTCCAGTGCCTCTTCTCTCTGGTCATTTAGGGTGACGGTGTAACCGCTCTGCAGCGCTGTCTGCGCAATGCCGCTGCCCATCAAGCCGGCGCCCACCACAAAAATATTCTGGATATCCACAGTTTTATCCTCTTTTCATCCGATTTTTCTTACCGGAGTCCGGCCGTTCCGGTCCCCGCCCTTCCAGTTGCGGGGACCTCCATTCTCCATGCGCCGATTATATTAACACATCAATCGTCGCATGTCTCAGCATAAATCGACTTAAAATCGTCTTATCTTGACCTTAACCCCAATGTGGCAGAAAAAGCATCTTGTTTAAAAGCGATTCAGGTCTACCGAACCATCGTCCTGTCCCTTTTCAATGGCTCTGACCTGAGCATAATAGCCGTAATCCTTGTTTACCTGAACCCAGAACCGATCCCCCACCTTTTTCCCCATGAGGGCCGCTCCCATGGGGGCCTCTTTGCTGATCAGCCCGTGAAGCACATCCTGACGGACGGTGGTGACAACCTGCCATGTCTCATCCTCGTCCTCCTCTTCCAAATACACCGTCACCTTGTCGTACAGGCCAACGGTGCCTACGTCCGACCGATCCTCGATGACCACCGCCGTTTTCATCATCGTTTCCAAAAAGCGGATGCGGCTTTCATTTTTGTTTTTATCCCGCTTGGCCGCTTTATACTCAAAGTTCTCGCTGAGATCCCCGAAGGATCGGGCCACCTTTACCTCCTCCAGCAGCTGAGGACGGAGGGTAATGCGGCGGTAGTCCAGCTCCTCCTGCATCTTTTGCAGATCCATTTTGGTCAATTCGTTGTGCATGATTCAGGCCTCCCAGCCCGCAAGATAGTCCGTTTGCTCCCGGGTCAGGCTGTCAATCGCCAGACCCATGGCCGCCAGCTTCACCCGGCCAATTTGGTTGTCAATCTCAGTGGGAACATTATACACTCGCTTTTCCAGCCCGTCCTGCTGCTTGACCAACCACTCCAGCGACAGCGCCTGGACAGCAAAAGACATGTCCATAATTTCAGCCGGATGGCCGTTTCCGGCCGCCAGATTGACCAGACGCCCCTCTGCCAGTACATTGAGAATGCGTCCATCCGTCAGGCGGAATCCCTCAATGTTCGCCCGGCGTGGGAATCGCTCCGCCGCCAGAGCGGCTAGAGCGGCCACATCCACCTCACAGTCAAAGTGACCGGAATTGCATAGAACGGCGTTGTTCTTCATCACCTGGAAATGCCGCGCTACGATGACATCCTTGCATCCGGTAGCCGTAACGAAAATATCTCCGTATTTGGCCGCCTCGTCCATGGGCATCACCCGGAAGTTTTCCATGGTGGCTTCCAGCGCTTTGAATGGATCCACCTCAGTCACAATCACGTCGGCGCCCATTCCCTTGGCCCGCATGGCAATGCCCTTGCCGCACCAGCCGTAGCCGGCCACCACCACCGTCTTGCCCGCCACCATCAGATTGGTGGTGTGCATGATGGCATCCCACGAGGACTGTCCTGTGCCGTATTTATTGTCATAGT
>JAYFPV010000048.1:0-12251 GCA_034927465.1 Lawsonibacter sp. | reverse complement strand
GATGGGACCATTCGCTACCCAAGGGGAAGGGTAATGATCAACACTCTGTTTTTTGTGCTGGGGGTCAGCTTTACGTTTTTCCTGCTTGGATTTGGGGTTACTGCTCTTGGCCGGTTCTTTAGCGGAAACCGCCTGTGGTTTGCCCGAATCAGCGGCATGATCATGATCTTATTCGGACTGTATCAGTTTGGGCTGTTCGGCCCTTCTGACACGCTGGCCCGGGAGCGTCGGCTGCCCCTTCGACTGGACAAATGGGTAATGAACCCACTAACGGCTTTAATTCTGGGGTTTACCTTCAGCATTGCCGGGACCCCATGCGTTGGGCCGACTTTGGGCAGTGTGCTTTTAATGGCTTCGTCTGCCGGAAGCTCCAGCACAGGTTTTTTGCTCATCGGTGTTTACACACTGGGATTTGTCATTCCCTTTTTGGCGGTAGGACTGTTCACTGGGGCGGTGTTGGGATTCTTCCAGCGGCACCAGCGTGTGGTGCGCTATACGGTGAAGATTGGAGCCGCTCTATTGATTTTGATGGGCGTGATGACCCTGACCGGTTATATGAACGGCATCACTAGTTATCTGTCCACTACTGGGGAAAGCCAGTCGGCGCAGAGTCAGGAGAATTCAAGTGGGGAGGTACCCTCGACTTCGTCCCAGGAGAGCGGTGGCAGCGCGTCCCAGAGCGGCGACGCTTCGGACGAGGTTGCGGTAATCCCCGCGCCCGACTTCACACTGATGGATCAGAACGGAGAGACCCATACCTTGTCCGACTACCGAGGGAAAACGGTGTTCCTTAATTTTTGGGCTACCTGGTGCGGCCCGTGTCAGAATGAGCTACCCGACATTCAGAAGCTTTATGAGTCGTACGGAAGCAATGAAGGGGATCTGGTGGTATTGGGAGTGGCCAATCCAAAGACGGAGGACTATCCCAATAACCAGGACAAAACCCAGGCGGAAGTGGAACAGTTCCTTCAGGAAAGTGGCTATACCTTTCCAGTGGTGATGGATACCACGGGTGAGGTACTTTCCGCCTATGGCATCTCGGCATTCCCCACGACCTTTATGATTGACGCCGAGGGCAACCTATTTGGATATGTCGTCTCACAGTTGAGCAAGGAAATGATGGAGAGCATCGTCCAGCAGACCATGACCGGACAGCGGGTGTCATAAGCGAGCTCCATAGTGGAACGGAACGCAAGAAACGGGCAGGCCCATCGGAAGAGGTAACGCATTATGGTTCCAGGATGTAAAAAACACGCTAGGTGATAGCTTTGGTTGTTTTTTGCTTGCTTTTTTTGCCGAATGTAAAAGATTGAGACGGAGTTACGTTCTGGTGCTTGAAAAAGAGGTATACAAACGTCAGCATGAATCCAATTACACACAGGACAATACCTAGGCGGAAAGAAGTGAGATAATTCCCATTGTGCTGACACAGGAAGCTCATACTCATAGGGCCGAAAAAGCCGGCTAATGCAAAGCCGATAAACATGATTCCATAGTTTACACTATTGTTCCTGGAGCCAAACTGCTCTGCTGTAAACCCCGGGAAAATACCCATAAAGGAGCCAAAGCAAAAACCAATGAAGGCTATTCCGGTCAGAAACACCCCAGTGGTGCCGGAGTGGGCAACCAACAGCAGAGCAAGCCCGAGTATGCTGAACAGAAAAATGGCCTGCAAGGTTCGAATGCAGCCAAGACGATCCGATACCCACCCGGATAGTACGCGCCCGGAGCCATTGAATAGAGCGAGTGCCGAGACGATGACAGCGGCTGTCCCCGGAGTCATTCCTACCATAAATTGAGCAATGGAAGATGCCTGAGAAATGACCATAAGTCCCGAAAATGCGCCGCAGGTCAGCATGAACAGCATCACATAGAAGATCGGATTGCACAGCATCTCATTCCATTCTTGATCCGCCATTTTTGGGGCCTCCTTGTTTTGCACGGAGGGGTCCCACCCATCCGGGACGAATCCAGGCGGACAGCGGCGTACGCAAAAACTACCGCCGCAAATGATTGTGAGAAAAATCAGCCCAAAGAAGCGGAGTGTCGAATCCACTCCGTCGTTTTCAATCAGGCGCGTTGCAATAGGCGGAATAAGAACGGAACTGATTCCGTAGGTTGCGGTAACCAGACCGCCAATGAACCCGCGATGATCAGGGAAGAATTTTACCGAATTATTGACGGTGCAGCTATACACGAGACCCATCGCCAGACCGCACACCAGTCCAAAGCCTAACATGACCATGGAAACGCTGGTGGCAATGCTGCAAATCAGTAAACCGCCTCCAAACATCAGCCCCCCAAGGAAAACTACCCCTCGCGGACCAACCCGATCGTTGATGAAGCCGCCGGAAATCATGGTAATTGGACCAACCAAATTACATACGGTAAAAGCGAGGGATAAGCTGCCGGCGTTCAGTGTGGATCCGTTCAGCTTATTAAGGTGATCTGCCAGTGCGGGTGAAAATACGCTCCAGGTATAAATCGCTCCGATGCACATGTTAATCAGACAGTTGACGATCAATATCAGCCAACGTTGCCGAGTCAGTTGTGCCCATTGTGTGCGTTGTTTTCCCATACTTATACTCCTGTTTAACATGAAGAGCCTACCCTTGATTGATCAATACAGGGTAGGCTCTAATTATAATGATTGCCTTTGTTTAAATATGATTGGCCACCTCAAAGGCATCCCAGATGGCACTGTGAATGTTGCGGAACTCTCGACAGTCTCCAACCACGTAAATTTCCTTGGCATCCTGCATCTCATGATACAGCTTCTGATCGGAATGGAAGCCAACCGCCAGAATTACCGTATCCACGGTCAGCGTTTCTTCCACACCCGTATCCAGATTTCTGACCACCAGTCCCACGTCGGTGGTTTTGACGGCTGTCGTGCGACACAGCACTCTTGTCCCATGGAACGGCACCAGCCGTTTGAGCATCTCGCTGTTGGCTGAACACAGCGGCGCATTGACCGCCAGCAGGCGGTCCAACGATTCCACAAGTGTGACCTGTCTGTTCAGGTCCTTTGTCAACCACAGTGCCGTCTCGCAGCCGACCATTCCGCCGCCGATGACCACAGCCCGCGCCCCCACGTTTTCGCCCCGGGCCGCCAGAGCCTCTCTCGCTGTGATGACACTGCACCCATCCCCCAGCGGAAATACCTTGGCCGTAGCGCCAGTGGCCACAATCAGCGCGTCATAGTTCATCTGCGCCAGAGCTTCGCGGTTCAGTTCAGTCGAGAAGTGGATTTCCACGTTCAACTGCCGGAGCATGTGCTCGTACCAGCGAATCAGCGCCCAGTCGTCCTCTTTGAAGGAGGGAACGCCCGCCTCGTTGAACGCCCCGCCCAGCTTTGCAGTCTTTTCATAGATGATGGGCTTATGCCCCCGGATGGCCAGTACTCTGGCCGCTTCGCAGCCGGCAATGCCGCCGCCCACAATAATTACCGTCTTTGCATGTCCGATGGGATTGTACGCGAAAAACCGCTCCCGCGCGCACTGAGGATTGACCGCACAGTTGATCATGGAATACTCCTGGATACGGCCCATACAGCCCTCCTGGCAGGAGATGCAGGGGCGGATTTCCTCCCCCCGGTCGCCGCGCAGCTTGTTGCAGTAGTCCGGATCGGCCAGCAGCGGCCGCCCCAGAGCAATCATATCACAGGTGCCGTCCTCGATGGCCGCCAGCGCCATGTCCGGATCATCCATGCGCCCGGCACACAGGATGGGCACGTCCACCGTTTGTTTCATCAGCTTGCAATAAGGACGATAAAGTCCTTTTTCCTGATACATAGGCGGATGGCTCCACCACCAGGCGTCATAGCTGCCCACATCCGTGTCCAAGGCGTCGTAACCGTAGGAAACCAGTAGCTTCGCCGCCTCCACGCCCTCATCCAGATCGCGGCCCTTTTCTTCAAATTCTTCGCCTGGCAGCGCCCCTTCCCGCAGGGCCTTGATAAAGCTCTTGGGGCTGTAACGCAGGGCCACTGGAAAGTTCTGTCCGCAGCGGGCCTTGATCTCCTCTACGATCTCTCGGGCGAAGCGCAGGCGATTTTCCAGGCTGCCGCCGTACTCGTCCGTGCGCAGATTGAATAATGAGATGGCGAACTGGTCGATGAGATAGCCTTCGTGGACGGCGTGGATCTCCACCCCGTCGAAGCCCGCCCGCTGGGCGTTGGCCGCGCCATCGCCGAACTTTTTCACGATGGAGTGAATCTCTTCCACCGTCAGTGGCCGGCAGATTTTATCCAGCCAGCGGTGCGGGATGGCGGAGGGCGCCACCGGTGGATATTCGCCTAGGTTGGTGGGGATGGTCACCCGTCCGAAGCCGCCGGACATCTGAAGAAAAACTTTGGCGCCGTATGCGTGGATGCGCTCGGTCATCTCCCGGGAGGTGCGAACGAACTGCACCGGGTTGTACGTGGAGCAGGGGCAGTTTGGCATGCCATGCTCCTCCACCTCGTTGTCCACAAAAGTAACGCCCGTGATGATCAGGCCCGTGCCGCCCTTGGCACGTTCGGTGTAGTAATCAATGCCCCGCTGGTTAAAGCCACCTTCCGCGTCCGCCAGGCCCAAAGGCCCCATGGGAGCCATGACAAATCGGTTCTTGATGGTAACGCTGCCGATCTTCATCGGTGTGAATAATTTTGCGTATTTCATGCTGTTCTCCTCATTACAAAATAGACTCATCGGTTCAGAAGGAATTTGCGTCGCAACAAAACGCGCTCATTGTCTGGAAAATACTGCAGACCGATCCATTCCCCAAGCGCCATGCTGGCCGGATTGGCCGCAGTATAGGGCGGCCACTGTGGAAGACCGCTCCCATTCGGATTCCCGCTGCGGGCAAAGTTGGCCCAGTATGTATTACAGGTGGCCGACAGTTCATAATCCGCCCCTGTCCACGGTCGCCATCCGCGAAGAAAGGTTTGAAAGACATACCAAAGATCCGACGCGTGAAATGCACCCATACGGTCACCGGGCAGCTTGCGGTTCATGCAGTAGACATACACGGGAGCCACCTTCTGCCGCTCGAGCAGGAGTGCCCATGCCTCGGCAGCCGCCTGAAGGTGTTCGGAAAAATATTCTTTTTGGTAGGAGTCATACTCCTCCTTTGGGCACAGCGCCAAGAACTGTTCTCCCAGCTCCGTTCCGTATTCCCGATAGATCAGTGCGGCAAAATTGTCATAGATGGCGCTGGGGAGAATACCCTCATCGGAAGTATATCCAATTAGACAAGGAATATGGCGATAATTCCCCGTTGCGGCCATCTTATCCAGAGAGTCGGGCAGCAAATAACCGTCCACCACGGGAGTCCGCTGAATGGCATGTTCCGGCATGGTGCCCGCCCAGCGACGGAGCAACTCTTCCGCACTCAGCGTCCGCGCTTCGGCGATGGAGGAAACACCCAGAGCGGTTAAATCCGTCCGTGCCTCCGCCTCTGGCATGGTGGGGAAACGCATATCCGGCAATGGGGTGACCCCACCACCGCTTTGCATGATGGCCCGCGACACCATTCCCTTGGTCAAAGGAGAAGTAATTAGTGCCTGAACACTCATCGCTCCGGCCGATTGCCCGGCAACTGTAATATGGTCCGGGTTACCGCCGAACGATCCAATGTTGCGCCGTACCCAGCCAAGCGCGCAAATTTGGTCCATCAGGCCGTAGTTCCCTGAAATCCCTTGCTCCGACTCAGCGGACAGTTCCGGATGGGTCATCCAGCCAAAGATATTCAGCCGATAGTTGATTGTAACCAAAATTACGCCCCGGCGTGCAAAAGGTTCCCCATCAAAATGCGCGGAATGTCCGTATCCGGTCATAAAAGCGCCGCCGTGAACCCAGAAAATGACAGGGAGCCTCTCGTCCGGGCGCTGGGCTGGGGTCCATATGTTTAAATACAGACAATCCTCGCTCATTTCTTCTTCGCAGGGGTAAAATTCCGTTTCATAAAATGAACCTTTTCCAACCCCCAGCTGCGGACACCGGGCGGAAGCCCGGGCGCAGTCTCGGACGCCATTCCAGGCGGTTGGAGGCTGTGGGGGACGCCAGCGCAGTTCCCCCACCGGAGGCGCGGCATAGGGAATTCCATAAAAAGCGGTGATGCTGGGCCATCCGCACGGGATTCCCCTGACCGCGCCGGTTTCGACTGTAGTGTTTCTCATCCCGAGTTAACACCCCTTTCCAGGCCTTATACATGATCTGTATACCTGATCTGTGATTCTCCTTGTAGCAGCCGCCCCTCCGTATGGAGGGGCGGCTGCGGCATGTATCAAGTAGTTTTGGACTCTACGCAGCTTTATTTCCCAGTCGCGGCTTTGGCGGCAGCCACATAATTATCCACAAAGGCGGGGTCGATATCTTTCTTCATTAGATCAATAACAGCCTGGGTCGCTTCGGGATATTTGGCCTTCACATCGGCTGGTACGTCACTGACCGTCAGGCCGTACTGGTCCTCGCACAGCTTTTGCAGACGGGCATCGTCGGCAGCGGTACCCTCGACGATGTATTTCTTCACGGAATAAATAAACTGGTTAAGTGCCTGCTTTTGCGTGTCGCTCAGACTTTCATATTTGGCGTTGTTCATCACATAGGTACTGATGAACGGGATATGATTGGTTAAGGTCATATACTTTTGAACCTCACACAGCTTGGCACCCACATAAGATGTCCATGGATTCTCCTGCGCGTCCATCATACCTTGCTGGAGGGCAATGTACAGCTCGCCAAAGGCCAGCGGAGTGGGGTTGGCGCCAAGTGCCTTCCAGAAGGCGATGTGGTATTTGTTTTCCTGTACGCGGAGGTTCAGCCCCTGAAGATCGGCCAGACTGTTAATGGGATTATTGGAGGAGGTAATGCGGAAATTGGTGGTATAGGCAGTGAGCAGATGCAACCCGGCGTTGTTGTAATATGGCTCGATCTGAGTCATGAATCCGCCGGATAGTACCTGGTTGCACTGATCCACATTGTCATACAGGCCGGCAATATCCAGAACGGCCAGCTGAGGAATCAGCCCTACCTGGGATGTGGGCGCGCCGTTGAAGATATCCACGCTGCCCATTTGCGCACCCTGGATCAGATCGGTATCCCCGCCCAACTGGCCCGAGGGATAGAAGTTGATGACGAAATTGCCGTCCGTCCAATCTTTGAGTTCCGCAAGATACTTGTTGATGGCATCGCCCATAACGGTGCCGTCCACCGTTCCGGAGCAGCCCATGGACAATTGAATCGGATCACAGGGAATCTTCAGGCCTGTCGTGTCATCTACCGGTCCGGAAGATGCGGAACCGGAAGGCGTGGAAGCGGAGGGGGTGCTGCTAGAAGATCCGGCGGCAGAGCCAGAGCTGGCTGGAGCCGGTTTGGATCCTCCGCAAGCGGCCAGCGAGAGTACCATGGACAAGCAGAGCGTTAGGGCAGCAAGTCTTTTCATAATTGGTTCCTCCTAATTAAATTGTGGTTATGTACCATTACAGAAGCGCAAGACTGATTTGCGGGATGAAGGTAATTAGGATCAGCGCAAAGATAAAACAGAGGATAAAGGGCAATGCCCGTTTTCCCAACGTTGCCACCGGTACATTGACCAGCGGAGCCGCTACAAATAGGTTCATGCCAAAGGGGGGCGTAACAAAACCGATGGCCAGGTTCGTCACCATAACCACGCCCAAATGAATCGGATTGATGCCAAAACTCTGGGCCACGGGCAGCAGGATTGGCGCAATGATAACCACGGCAGCGCCCACATCCATGAACATGCCCAGAATCAGGAGCAGTATGTTAATGACCAGGAACAGGCTGAAGCTGCTGTGAATAAACGTTGTGATCAGCGCATTAAGGGCATCGGAGGCCCGCAGCAGAACCAGTACGCGGCTGAATCCGGTGGCCAGGCCAATCAGCATGCAGATGGGAGCGTAGGAGACGATCGCATCCTTCAGCAGTTGGGGGATATCCCGGAGCGTGATGGTCTTATATAGGAACAGGCATACGATCAGCGCATAAAACACGGAAACGCAGGCAGCTTCTGTCGGAGTCACAAATCCGCCATAAATACCGCCCAGAATAATGACCGGGGTCAGCAGAGCCCAAAAACCGTCCAAGAACACATGGATGAATCCGCGCTGCTTCAGGGCATTATACTTGGCTGCGATCTTTTCCTTATCTTCACCGTTTCGTTTGCAGTAATACCAGCAGTATCCCATAAGGACAAAAGCAATCAGACAGCCGGGCAAAATACCTGCAGTGAACATATCGCCCACGGAGGTATTTGTAAACAGCCCGTACATGATGAACGGAATGCTGGGCGGAATGATAACACCCAGGCCGCCGGCGGTTGCGACAATGGCTGCGGAGAATACCTTGTCATACCCCAATTCTACCAGAATTGGAATGCACATAGCGCCTACTGCGGCTGCGGTGGCCGGACCGGACCCGGAAATTGCCCCGTAAAACAGACAGGTAACCACTACGGCACAAGGGATACCGGCGGTTTTGGTCCCGGCGAAGATGGAAAAGATGTCAAACAGCTTCTTTGAAATTCCACCGCGGGTCATCAGTGCACCGGAGAGCATAAACAGCGGAATCGCCAGAATCGGTGTGGTATTTAATCCGCCAACCATACCTTGAATGATGTAGTTTACATTTCCGGGAAAACTGCTGTTAACTAGGTGCGGGACAATGGTTGCAATGCCCATACCCACTGCCATGGGCAATGCCAGAAGCATGGCAATGAAAAATACGCCAAATACCAATCCTAACATTTCGGTCCTCCCATCTTTTTAGCGGATCTCCGATGGAAAAACAGCCGAAACAGTTCTTCCGTCTGACGGATAACCCCTAAAGCGCAACCAAAAAAGACCGATGCATACAAAATCCACAGGGGAAGCTCCAGAGCGGGGCTCTTCATGCCACCAGCTATAGAGCTTTGCGTTGTCCCAAAAGCGTAATATGTCATGTACGCAAAGAAGATCAGGGTGACAAGCTGCCCAATCACATCCACAATTTCCTGCAATTTCTTCGGGAAGAACCCCACCAGAATATCGACCTTCAGCATCTTCCCGCGTCGGACACAGTATCCAATAGAGAGAAAGCCGGAATACACGAAACAGAACCGACAAAACTCCTCTGGCCACGACATCGATTGACGGAAGCAGTATCGCATGACCACTTGGGCCATCATCACAACCGCGATGGCAACCAGCAAAAGCATTAAAATACATTCTTCCAAATCTTGATCCAGCCAGGTCCAAAACTTTTTTTTCACTTTTTGAAAATCCTCCCTTCAATACAACGACTACAAGCGTTCCTATAACTGACCTAGGTAAAGATTAACAAAAAGTAGGGATGTCTTGCAACACACTTTTGTGCGAGTGGTTGAACATTTCCCGCTTTTTACGGAGAAATGTTACTCTTCCGGCGAATTGTTAACGTCCATTCCGAGGACTTCTTCCCGATATTGGCCCGGTGTAACCCCAATGCATTTTTTGAAGACCCGAATAAAATTTTGTACGGAACTAAACCCGCACCGGAATCCAATTTCCTTGCTGGTCAAATTTGTGGCCCAAAGCAGCTGTCGGGCCTTTTCCACCCGGAACGCCGCCAGGTAGGAAGTAAACTTCTCATGGTTTATTTCGTTGAACAGCTCACTCAGGTAGGATGCGCTGATCCCTACATGGTCACTGACGCGGTTTAAGGACAAATTACTGTCCATGTAGTTTTGCGCAATATATTCCTTGGAGATTTCAATATATCGGTATCGATTTTTTTTGCTGTAAGCGGCGATCATACGGAAAATCATCTGATAGTCCTCTTGAACTGCCTTGACGACATCCTGTTCCTGATCTATTTTGGTATTTTCCAGACGCATGCGGCAGCGGTTTAGTGCTTCTTGATCTTCTTTTGCCAGTGGGTATGTGATGACCCGCTCCAGTGTCTCGTCCATCAGCATTTGAACCAATGCTTTATAGTGCTCCAAGTCGGAAGCCTTGTCCCCGATCTCATCGAGCAATTGCATTAAGGATGCTTGTGCCTGAACCCAGCAATTTTCTGCAGTCAGACTGACAATATGCTTTGCCTGCTGCTGAAAATAGCTTTGGTTCATACCAATCTGGACAGACGGCCCCTGATCTGTTTCTGCCGACTGCATGTACTGCGCATATTGAATTTTTTCCACTGCCTCCCGATAAGAGTAGCGAATGTCCCAAAGATTTTCGTAAATGTTGCCCCGTTCACACCGCAGCTGAAATGGTAAAAGTTCCGAGTTGCTTTGCAGCAGCCGTTTGAAACGACGGTATTCCTGGGTCAGAGCGCCAATCTGCTGTTCTTGAGAAAAACAGAACACCAGGGCTACTGTCAGCTTTTCCGTCCGAATGTCGTAGACCCGGTACCACTGACCAGACAGCCCGCCAACCAGATTTCGGATGGCCAGCAGATGGAGATTCAGCTCTACATCGTTGACTTCTCGCTCCTCGGGTGGCTCCATGACACAGGCAATCACAAAAAATCGCCCTTGCGCTGGGAACGGATTGCCCACCCCGGACAAAATTTCTCGGATACGTTCCTCTGATAAGGTTTTTCCCACCAAAAGATTTTTCAGCATAGATTCGATGATTTCCGGCGCGATAGAACCGACAATTCCCTCTAATTGGGCCGTGCTTTGCATGGCGGTTTCAAAAGCCGCCTCCAAAAAATCCATTTCATTCAGCTTTTGAGCTTTTTCTGTTCCAGGCTTCGTCACCATTTGCATCAGCGTGTCAATCGGGCGGTAAACCGTGTGGCTGATGTACCATGCAAACAATAGGCTACACAGCAGAATCAACAGGAATCCAGGAACGTAGATTTCCAGGATCCGGCCCACGGATATCATGACGCGCTCCTGGTCAATGGGAAGCAAGAAATTCCAGCCAGAAGACTGGTCTGTAAACCGATAATATCCGGAGAACTGTCCGGCCGCCCGCTCCGAAGCGTTTTCGTAGGTGAGAAAAGCACCCTGCAGTGACAAATCCAGAGATGATTTTGTCTGGCCGAACACGGAAGTTCCCGCCGCGTCCAACACAAGAATATCGTGTTTTTCATTTTCCAGCTGAAGAAATTGCTCTTGGAGTGCCGCCAGATTCAATTCGTAAATCATGACTCCGAGGGGAGAAGCAATGTTTATTTCCTCTACAAAAAACAGCCGACTCTGATAAAAAACAATAGCAGTCCGGGTGCTGGAACTGCCGGTTTCTCCAAAATTTGCTTGGTCGTATGCCGCCAGCATTGCCTGATCCGCAAAACCATCCCGAATGCCAACCCCAGAGGAGTTCTGAAAAATCTTGTCGGACAGTGGAGAGAAAAAAATGGCCGTGTCCACCAGAGAAGTTCCGTTCACGCTGTTGTGAAGCTGGAGTTGAATTCGGTAATACAGAGATTGATCCGCCTCTTTTGGATTTACCATGTAATTGACAAAATCCCGGTTCCACAGGACCTGCCCCATGCTTTGCGCCATGGCATCGAACGTCAGATCCACGGCTGAAGCTGCTTGGGAAAGCAGGTTCAGACTGCTACTGGCGAGTTGCTCTCGATGGTAGCGGGTGTTGAGAACATTGATGGAAAAATAAAAGGCCGTCAGCACCAAAAAGGAAAGCAGCAACAGACCATAAAAAATTCTGGAAAATACGGAATTGCGGCGGATCATCCTTCGAAAACTCCCCTTTTGATCCTTCATAGAGCAAAGCCCCTCTCCCTGTTCCTATTCGGGGAACAGTTTCCTGATGTGTTTCTCCGCTCTGCCTCTGGCAGAACACAAGGTATTTCGGCAGGACAGCCCGCCAGAGGCAGATCTGGCGGGCTGTTTCATACGATCACAATATTTACCACGCGCCAATCTATTTTACAATTTCACGCGGAGGTTGTCCCTATGGCGAACGTAAGTTCGGCCGATGGCCAAAGCACAGGTGGCCGGAGTCCCATTCTCAGTTTAGACGGTAAAAGCGGAGCATCACCCCGCGTTTGTCAGGCCTAGGAGTCAGGGACCCGACATATACGCCCCAGTTCAGCCAATCGTACTCCGGCGCGGCAGTCTGGAATTTGGGTACTGTCTCAATAGTGGCAGTATGGTCCGGCGACATACTTTTCCAGCCCTCGTTCTCCACTGCAATGCACACGCCCGTGTCCGTTTGAATGACGTATTTGGCAAATACATGGCGGATACCGGTTAGATCCTCTGCTCCGTTTCCAATCACAGTATTCCAATCGGCGCCGCCAGGCAGGATCAATCCGTTC
>JAYFPV010000055.1:0-3049 GCA_034927465.1 Lawsonibacter sp. | reverse complement strand
TCTCACGGAGGGTCGGGTAATACTCCGCCTGATTAGCAATGATACGGCGCATTTCCTCTGCATGAAACTGATTGGGAATATTACCGTTGAAGTTGATGCGCTGCAAGGGGAGAAAACCGTTGCTCTCACCCATGGAGTTTAGAATACACTGGCAATCAGGATCGTTGGAGCACCTTTCTTTCGTAAGTAAGGCGCGTATTGCCTTGTAGAATTTCTCCTGCTCACAGCGCTCTACTGACGAACCTTGCGCAGAATAGGCGCAATAGCCGTCTACTCTTGTTGAATCCTTGAATAGAGACCAATACTCTGTCTTGGAACAGTACGTTCTCACGACTTTTTTTAGAAGCGCAAGATTACGCTTGTGTTTTTCATACCGCAGAACCATCTCATGAGAAATGGTATTCCCATCCTTACGAAGCGACGCAAACAGTTGCCATCGGTAAATCTTCTGTAATAACAAGAAAGCATCAGCATTGCTGCCAAGCATATCCACCAACGCATCCTCATCTAATTCACCCGAAAATGAAATCTTTTCTGGCAGTTGTTCATTCTCTGCATCATCAAACAATACGCGTAGATTGGCTTTTTGCCCAATCAGCAACGCTGACAGCTGGTCGATTGACTTGTAGCAGTCCACAGCAGGCTGAAGTGCTTGAAGAATTTGTTTGCGTTTCTCACTGCCCCGCAAGGATGTTGCTTGTAGAATCTCTTTGATCAAAGGGGCGCAAGAGGTGTCTTCCGTTATTTGATAGCCCAGACTATCACGTAAAAAATCCATGACTTGTTGCAGATCAACGATAATATCATTGTCCAGCGATGCCAGGGGCTGATCGTTGAATAGAAAATGCCCGCGATATTTCATGATATGATGCAAGGCCAGATAAACATAACGGATATCTGCTTGATCTGTTCGTGTCACCAGCGCCTCACGGATATGATAAATTGTGGGATACTTCGCTTCAGGTAAGTCTGCCTCAAATACATGCATGGGCATTGACCCATATAGCTTTGGATATTTACTGTCCTCGGGATGCAGAAAAGTCTCGTTCATTTTTAAATAAAATGCAGGATCGACAGATAGCACGTCATCGGCCATCAGATCCTGCAAATCATCAATGCGGTGTTCTTTCCTATCATACCTACGTCGTGTCGAACGCGAAATACGACGGTCATGAGCGGGTTCTGCTTTGTCAAAGAGCATTACCCCCCAGGCGTTCCTTTTTTTGTGTTTTAATAAGCGCCCGTTGATATCTGTAACAGCGTACCCGACGGAAGCATCTCCAATATCCAAGCCGATCAGATAAGGTTTTTGTTTGCCTGACATAAGAATTTCTTGCCTTTCACTTAAGAATATGCTATCATATCATCGTTCCAGGTGAGCCATCTGGAATGACATAGCGAGTCAAAACAAAGGATTATCCTTAAACGTCTGTCGATCCTTTAGAGGATCAAAAACCGCTTCGGCGGTTTTTTTGCTTGAATAGCAGACAGATGAGTATTATATAGCCTGACTCCAAAACAAACCCAGTGAAAAGGGAGACGAACCCTGTTTGGGTATCTATTTTAACAACCTAGTTAATGAAAATGCCTAAGTCTACTAATATTTATAAACCATATGATTTCTAGCGAATTCGGAGGCGATAGGTATTTAGATGCATTACGTGAAGAATATTCGCTGTAATTAATTCGCCGTTTTACCAGCCATTCCTTCGCCTTTTCTATATCTACGAACAAGTTTGTTTTTGTATATTCTCCTTGAAGGCTTTCGTAGTAAGATTTAATAAGTTATCATCCGTTCGCGTCACGATTCTTGAGGTGTAAAGGCAAAATTGGATCAAAGCAAATACGGACGTTTAGGTTTCAGTGGTACATGTAGTAGTTATTTAAGTCTTAATTACCCCCGATTTTTTTGCTCATTTTTGTATAATTTCATTGCGACATCTTGCTCCCTGCCTCTTTTCCCCCTTTTCCCGAAAAATACGCCGGAGAGGGAAGGCTCTGCCATCACCGGTCGGCGAAATTCTCAAAATAAAAAGCGGCAGAGGGGGGGATTCCCCCTGCCGTTGCGAACGCTGGAAACAGAGACAGTGCTTTCCTTTTTGATCTTCCCGGTCGACCCGCTGCCGGTTTGAACAGTCGGCAACCACCGGAACGGGCAGCGCCGTGAACTGCTCCGGCCGGGATAATTTTCAGGTACAAAAGCGGATGCAGACGGAACAGTTCGGAACATTCCGGTACATTTCAGTAGCATAAACGGAACAGTTGGTCGGCGCCTCACGCCCGCCTTTCCAGACTGCGCAGCGCATCCGCAAGCGGGGAGATCTTCGCCGGCTTCATGGACGCTTCGTTCAGCTTCCTCAGCCCCGCAGGTGTCAGTCCCAGCTGCGATGCGTACGTGAGAACGTCCCTCCGCAGGCCTTCCAGCGTGGTCACGATCGGCGCTTTCTTCGCCCCGGAGTCCGTCTCTACCTGGAAGCTGTAGCCGGATTCTTCATACTGCAGGGTCAGTGCATCGTACTGCTCCCGCAGTTGGCCGTATGCCCGGATCATCGGTTCAAACTCGGCCTTGTATACGCCCAGCGTCTTCATACCCTCACGGGCTTCCGCCTCCGGTGATTTCTTCCTCGGCATATCCGTCATCTCCCATAACAGATTGTTGCCATGATCCGCGATCTCTGTTCCCGCCGTTGTGCGCCCCGCAGACAGGCCGGATATATCAGGCGGACAAATCCTCCGGCCTATCCTCCGGGGCCGATACAGGGCAGCCGTACGGCGGAAAAGGACACGGTAACGCTTGATCGCAACAGTGCTGTATCATCACAGCTCTGTGTGCGCCGGATTCATCTGCCTAATTTCATCGTGATTTTATGCAGATGTCAAACAGGTTTAGGCAGTTGAGTGTTCCGGCTCTCGGCCTTCTCACGTTCCGCTTCCCGCCAGAACGCCAGCGCCTCGGTGCTGCTCGTCCAGGTGCTCCGGTACTCCCGGACGCCAACCTGCCGGTACCAGTGCGTCCGCTGGTCCAGATGATGCGCCTCCGCCAGCGCCC
>JAYFPV010000214.1:0-7076 GCA_034927465.1 Lawsonibacter sp. | reverse complement strand
GCCCTTCCAGGGAGAAAACTGACATGGAAAATGACTTTACAAACATATTGGAACAGGATCAGGCGATGGTCGAAGCACATTTGGCCGGCGTCTTCCAAAATGACCCGAGATATGCCGATTTGCAGGAGGCCATGGAGTATTCCCTGCTGTCGGGAGGAAAACGGATTCGCCCGGTCCTGACGCTGGAAACCTGCCGCATGTGCGGCGGAACACTCCAGGCAGCGCTTCCCTTTGCCTGCGGGGTGGAGATGATTCACACCTATTCTCTGATTCACGATGATCTGCCGGCTATGGACAACGCCGACCTGCGGCGAGGCTGTCCGACCAACCATGCCGTCTACGGAGAGGCCACCGCCATTCTGGCGGGGGACGGACTGTTGACCGCCGCATTTGGACAGCTGGCCGGGGCGTCTCTGCCTTCGGAATGCATTGTGGCAGCGGTATCCTGCCTGTCGGCGGCCGCCGGACCGGTCGGGATGGTGGCTGGACAGGCGATGGACATGGCAGGAGAAGGCCGGGCACTGACACGGGAGGAGTTGGAACTGCTTCAAAGTCTGAAGACCGGGGCACTAATTTCCGCTTCCGCGGAGCTGGGCTGCTTGGCCGCCGGGGGTGGCCCGGAGCAGATGGATCGGGTGCGCCGGTACGCCCAGACGCTGGGGCGGGCGTTTCAGGTTCGGGATGACGTGCTGGATGTCATCAGTTCCGATCAGGAGCTGGGGAAGACGGTGGGCTCTGACCGCGCCAATGAGAAGAGCACGTTTGTCACCGCCCTGGGGCTGGATGGAAGCGAAGCTCTTGTGGAACACTTGACCCAGATGGCAATCGACGCGCTGGACGGCTTTGAACATCCCGAATTTCACATATGGTTGGCTCAGCAGATGGCTCAACGGAAGACCTGATGATTTGTTTATTCGCCCAAGGGAAATAAGGCTAAGCCAAAAGGCCCCTGAGTGGGAGGAAAAGGTTTGGAAGAAAAAAGAACGTACCACCCTTTGTTGGCCGACCTGACCGACGGGGAAGGAGTGGATCTATGTGCGGCCCTACGCCGGGAGTTGGTGGAGGACGTTTCGAAGACCGGAGGGCACCTAGCGTCAAACCTGGGCGCAGTTGAGCTGACCGTTGCCATTCACCGGGTGTTTGACACCGGATTTGACCGGCTCGTCTTTGATGTGGGACACCAATGCTACTCCCATAAAATTCTCACTGGGCGGCAAGAGGCGATGTCCAATCTGCGACAATATGGCGGGATCGCTGGATTTCCAAAGCCGGAGGAGAGCATTCACGATGCGTTTATTGCCGGCCACGCATCCAATTCTGTGGCGGTGGCGCTGGGGATGACAAGGGCCCGGACCGCGCTGCAGGAGGACTATAAGGTGTTGGCCCTGATCGGAGACGGGGCTCTCACGGGAGGACTTGCCTATGAGGGCCTGTCAAACGCCGGGGGGTGCGGCCAACAGCTCTTGGTCATCCTGAACGATAACGGCATGTCCATCACCCCAAATGTGGGAGCGGTGGCCGATTATCTAGCCAAGCGGCGGCTCAGGCCCCAATATTTGACCTTTAAAAAATATTATCGCCGCATGATGAATGCCACTTGGCTGGGGCGAAAAGTGTACCGGGTGACCCACCGGGTCAAACAGGCACTGAAGCAGAGCCTGCTGCCCTGCAGTATGTTTGAAAATATGGGCTTCATCTACCTGGGACCAGTGGACGGCCACGACTTGGCAGGACTAACCCGGATTCTCCGGTATGCCAAGGAGCTGAACGGACCCGTCTTGCTCCACGTGAAGACTGTAAAGGGAAAAGGCTTTCTTCCAGCGGAGGAAAACCCGGATGCGTTTCACGGGGTGTCGCCCTTTGATCCGCTGACAGGCTGTGCCAAAAAGCCCCATGGAGAAAATTTTTCCAGGGTATTTGGTCGGACCTTGACGCGACTTGGCCGAGAGAATCCGCGGGTATGCGCCATAACTGCAGCGATGCTCAGCGGCACGGGACTGGAAGAATTTCAACGCGAATTCCCAGATCGCCTGTTTGATGTTGGGATTGCCGAAGGCTGCGCCGTCTCGATGGCTGCCGGCATGGCCAAGCAGGGGGCGATCCCCGTATTTGGCGTTTATTCCACCTTTCTTCAGCGGTCCTATGACATGCTGGTTCACGACGTGGCCATTGATCATCTACATGTGGTGCTGGGAGTTGATCGGGCCGGTCTGGTTGGGGAAGATGGAGAGACTCACCACGGGGTATTGGATGTGGCTTACCTGGATAGCATTCCAGACATGACGGTGCTGGCACCATCCAGCTTTGCGGAACTGGAGCATATGCTGGAACGGGCGGTGCTGCAGCTTGACGGTCCAGTGGCGGTGCGTTACCCAAGAGGCGGCGAGGGGGCCTATAAATCTGATTCCAGTGCACATGCATCTGTTGTGCTGAAAAGCGGGAAAGATATCACCCTGGTTGGATATGGAATTTTGATTAACGACCTGTTGGAAGCCGCCGAGCAGCTTTCTACATATGAAGTAGAAGCAGAGGTTGTGAAGTTAAATACCATTACACCTATTTCACCGGAGGAAGTTTATAAGTCTGTGCGAAAGACAGGCATTTTGCTGACGGCAGAGGACTGCGTGGCCAGCGGCAGCGTAGGCCAGCGGCTGGCCGCCGGGCTGGCTCAGGCTGGGATTGCGGCGAAGGTGTGCCGAATCAACTGTGGAGACCGCTTTGTAACCCACGGAGCTCTGAGCTGTTTAAAACGGGATCTTGATTTAAATCCAGACGGAATTACCAAACGAGCGCTGGAGGTGTTGGGCCGTGGCTAAAATGCGGTTGGATGTGGCGATGGTGGAACAGGGGCTGGCCGAGAGCCGCCAAAAAGCCCAAGCCATCATTATGGCCGGACAGGTCTATGTCGGCGGACAAAAGGTGGACAAGGCCGGCACGCCGGTGAGAGAAACCGACCCCATCGAGATTCACGGCAAAACACTGCGCTATGTTAGCCGCGGTGGACTGAAGCTGGAAAAAGCGATGGCCTGCTGGCCAATTCGACTGGAAGGGGCTGTTTGTGCCGACATCGGGGCGTCCACCGGTGGATTTACCGACTGCATGCTCCAAAACGGGGCGGAGAAGGTTTATGCTGTTGACGTGGGGTATAACCAGTTGGACTGGCGTCTGCGCACCCATCCAAAGGTGGTCTGCATGGAACGTACAAACGCCCGTTATCTGACTGGGGAGCAAATCCGGGAGCCCCTGGATTTTTTCTCGGTGGATGTTTCCTTCATTTCCCTGAACCTGATTCTGCCTGCTCTGCGCCCCTTGATAAAGGCGGGGGGCGAGGGGGTGTGCCTGATTAAGCCGCAGTTTGAGGCGGGAAAAGATAAAGTCGGAAAAAAGGGCGTGGTTCGGGATCCACAGGTCCATTTGGAGGTGTTGGAGCAATTTTTGCTCCATGCCGCCCACGCAGAATTTTCTGTAAAGGATATTACCTTTTCACCGATAAAAGGGCCGGAAGGCAATTTGGAATATTTGGGCTACCTCTCCTCAGTGGAAGGGCTTGATTATCAAGGGGACCTGAAGGCGCTGGTGGATCAGTCTCACAGTGTCTGGAAGGAGGCAGAGGGATGAAAATTATCCTCAGCTCAAACCCCTATCGTGACAAAGGATTGAAGGCCGCGTTGGAGGCCAGGCGCATTCTGGAGCAGGGGGGCGCCAAAACGGTGCTATGTCTTCCCTTTGTCCCCAAGAAGGGGGATCGGATTGACCTGCCGCGCCAGGTGACGCTCTCCTCACTGACCAAAGAACTGCCTGGGGCCGATCTGCTGATTTGCTTTGGTGGGGACGGTACCATACTCCACACGGCCCGGGATGCGACGCTTCATGACGTGCCAATTCTTGGGGTCAATATGGGCAGCGTGGGTTTTATGGCGGAGCTGGAACGGGGAGAATTGTCTCTTCTGGCCCCATTGGCCCAGGGGTGCTATACCACAGAGGATCGGATGATGCTGGATGTGCGGGTCTTTCGTGGGGACAAGCTGGTCAGCGAGGATTTGGCCCTGAACGACGCAGTCGTCTCCAAGGGGTCTATGGGCAGGGTTGCTGAAATGGAAGTACTGGCAGACCAGATTCAAATTTCCGCTGTCACGGGAGATGGCGTGATTGTTGCCACGCCCACCGGCTCCACCGCCTATTCCATGTCTGCCGGCGGCCCGATTGTGGAGCCCTCCTCCCGAGCGATCATTGTCACGCCTGTGTGCGCGCATCAGCTAGCCGTCCGGGCCATGGTGCTTTCCCCGGAGCGCGTCGTTACTGTGCGGCTGCCAAAAGGGAATCGAAAGCATTTATATTTGTCGGTAGATGGTGGAAAAGCGATTCGTTTATCCGGCGGAGATCGGGTGGAGGTCAGTCAATCCCGTTATTCCACAAAATTGGTTCTGCTGGCGAATCGCAGCTTTTATCAGGTCATCAATCAGAAGTTAGGAGGATATTCCCCATGAAAAATGCCCGACAGGCCGAGATTTTAAGTATTATTCAAAGTATGGAGGTTGAGACCCAGGAACAGTTGCTGGCGGAGCTGAAGTCCAGAGGGTTTGTCGCGACGCAGGCCACGATTTCTCGGGACATCAAGGAGCTGCGGCTAGTGAAAGAACTGACCGGCAAGGGTGGATATCGGTATGCACTGACGGATCGGAAAAACACGGCCGGGACGGATGTCCGGCTGCGCAACATATTCAAAGAGGGAGTTACTTCGGTGGACGTTGCCCAAAATATTGTTGTGGTGCGTACCATGCCGGGGCTGGCTTCTGCGGCCTGTTCCACATTGGATGGAATGGACATTTCTGGAATGGTGGGCAGTCTGGCCGGGGATGACACGGGGATTCTGATCATGCGGGATAATGCCGCTGCCCAGCAGTTTAGCAGCGAGGTTCACAAGCTGCTGAAATAAAAAACCGTCCGGGGTTCGGTTAAGGCGGAAGGAAAATGGGGTGAGGGCGAATGCTTTCGTTGCTTCACATTGAAAATATTGCGATCATTGAGTCGGCGGATATCAGCTTTGACTGCGGATTTAATGTCTTAACCGGTGAGACCGGAGCAGGCAAATCCATTGTCATTGATGCCATCAGCGCGGTGCTGGGCCAGCGCACCAGCCGGGAGCTGATTCGAACCGGGGCTAAGTCGGCGCTGGTGACGGCGGTGTTCACTGGTCTGGCCCCGCTTTCATGGCTGGAAGAGACTGGTTGTGTTCAGGGGGACGAGCTACTGCTCCAGCGCGAGATTCAGGGAGATGGGCGAAATGCGTGCCGTTTGGACGGTCGGCCGCTGACGGTGGCCCAGCTGCGGGAGCTGGGAAGGCAACTGCTGGATATTCATGGGCAGCATGACGGACAGCAGTTGCTGGACCCCGCCTGCCATTTGAATTATCTGGACAGCTTTGGCAAAACCGCCCCCCTTTTGGAGGACTATCGCCGTGCTTATGAGACCGTGAGCGGGCTGAGAAAACAGATCGCTGCGCTGGAGATGGATGAGACGGAGCGGTCCCGCCGGGTGGACACCTTGCAGTATCAGATCCGGGAACTGGAACGGGCCGATCTGAACGCGGGAGAGGATGAAAAACTGGATGCCCGCAGAAAGGTGCTGCGCAGCGCCGGCAAGTTAATGGATGCTGTACAGGCGGCGAACTATGCACTGTCCGGAGGCGAGGACAGTCAGGGCGCCTGTGACCTGATTGCCGATGCGGAAGGGGCAATTGGTGGAATTTCCCGATACAGCGCTCAGCTGGAGGGACTGGAAGAGAAATTGTCCGCACTGCGTGTGGATGCCGATGAAGCGGCCGAACTTTTGTCCGAGTTTCGCCGGGAGATGGAATTTTCTCCCGAGGAGCTGGACCAGCTGGAAGGGCGGCTGGATGTGATTTACCGCTTGAAAAAGAAGTACGGCCAAACGGTAGACGACATGCTGAACTATTTGGAACAGTGTCGGCAGGAGTTGGATCAAATCCAATTTGCCGACGATACCATTGCCAGGCTGGAAGTGGAGCGGTCCAAGGCAAGAACAAGTGCCCGGCAAACGGGAGAAGCCCTTTCCGTGGCCAGAAGGAAGGGGGCTTTGGCACTCCAGACGCGGGTCCAGGAGGAATTGCGCCAACTGGATATGCCAAAAGTCCGGTTTGAGACGGAATTTGCCCCCAGCGGCGGGGAGGACGGCATGGACCAAACAGGGATGGATCAGGTCCAGTTCCTGATGTCCGCCAATGTGGGAGAAGCGCTTAAACCAATCCAGAAAGTGGCTTCCGGAGGCGAGTTGGCTCGTATTATGCTGGCCCTGAAAAGCGTGCTGGCCGAAGACGACGGGATCGGCAGTCTGGTGTTTGACGAAGTGGACACAGGCGTATCCGGTCGGGCGGCCCAAAAGGTGGCGGAAAAGATGGCAGATGTGGCCCGGCGCAAGCAGGTACTCTGTGTGACCCACCTTCCCCAGATCGCCGCCATGGCAGATGCCCATTTCTCGGTGGAAAAGGGAGAGCGTAGCGGCCGAACGTACACAAAAGTGGAGCGGCTGGATCGCCAGGGCCGCGAGGGAGAGCTGGCCCGGTTGATGGGCGGCGGCTCCGTGACCGACGTGCTTCGGCAAAGTGCATCGGAACTGCTGACCCTTGCAGACGAGTACCGGGCAGGACAACAAAAAAGGATGGCTCCGGGAGTCGGAACATAGGCTTGAAGTAACCCGAAACGGTGAGACGAAACAAATGAAGCAGCCGAGAGGGCTTGCAGTCTGTGAATAACGGGCGGCAAGCCCTTTTGCTGTGTCAGACCAAGATGATGCTTCCGGAATCTGAAGCGTTTTTGGATCTGCAATCATAAATTATAAAAATAAGGGGAACTATGCGGCTTTCATGGTATTATCAAGCAGGATAAAACATGCTATACTTTATTTGATAAACGCGATTTTATCCATATTGAGGAGAAAGGTAACGAATTCCCCTTTGGACTCCGTTATATAGGTGGCACCATTGACAGAATTGACACTGACACCGCAGTTCCTGCTGGACGCGCTGACTGCGTTTTTGGAGGCTAACCCGCTGATAA
>JAYFPV010000021.1:0-3830 GCA_034927465.1 Lawsonibacter sp. | reverse complement strand
TATTGATGCATTTCGTTGCATTCCATACAAAAACAAGGTACAATATTCACAAAGAGACAACTTCTGCAGGCTCAAATCGGTCAACAAACCACTCGAATCCGATGCTGCTTTTTTCCGCTCTTCTTCCGTCAGGACACTTTATCCGTTTAAAGTCTATGATAGAATTTATCATAGCACGAGGCAATCATCATTTCAACCAAAATATTTACATATTTATTCAAATCATTTATTCATTATCACTGTATTTCGGCACCGAGTTACCACAGCATTGCAATGCCTTGGCAGTGTGATAAAGTGCTTCATTTCATTTCGCTCAGTGCATCCTCCTTTTCACTTGCTGAGAAATTGAATTTTTATTTCGCTAATTATGCATTCATTTCAGGGCCTTCCTAATACGCGGCCCGGATTCAGGAGAGGCAACATGGTATATTCGATCCGTTCTCTGGGGCTCCACGGGGTATCTGGTTATCTGGTGTCCGCCGAGTGCGACCTGTCCGGCGGACTGCCTGCCTTCACGGTGGTAGGGCTACCCGACGCTGCCGTCAACGAAGCCCGAGACCGGGTCCGGGCCGCCATTAAAAACTGCGGCTTCTCCTTTCCGGTCAGTCGAATCACCGTCAATTTGGCCCCCGCCCATCTGAAAAAGGTGGGCACCTTATACGATCTTCCCATCTTGGTGGGGATTTTAGCCGCAGGAGGGCAGCTGAAGATGCAGCAGTCCGACTGCGCCTTTTTGGGGGAGCTGTCTCTGTCTGGAAAGCTGCGTCCCTGCGCCGGTATGCTGCCCATGGCCCTGTGTGCCAAGCGGGAGGGCATCCAGGCCCTATACGTTCCAGAGGAAAACGCCGCCGAGGCAACGCTGGCCCAGGGTCCTGTGGTCTATCCGGTGCGGGACGTGGCCCAGCTGGTTTGTCACCTGTCCGGAGAGGAGCTCATCTCCCCCGCCCCGCCCTGGCAGCCCGGCGCTCATCCCGTTCACTGCCCTGATTTTTCCGAAGTCAAGGGCCAGGAACCGGTCAAGCGGGCTCTGGAAATCGCCGCCGCAGGCGGCCATAACGTGCTCATGTCGGGTCCGCCCGGGTCGGGCAAATCCATGCTGGCCCGCCGTCTGCCCGGTATTCTTCCCGACATGACCCGGCAGGAGGCGCTGGAGGCCACAGAAATTCATTCCGTCATGGGCCTCACCTCCTCAGATCAGCCCCTCATTGATGTCCGCCCCTTTCGCGCACCCCACCACACCGTCTCCCCCATGGGAATGGCGGGTGGCGGTTCCACCCCTCGCCCGGGAGAAATTTCTTTGGCCCACAACGGGGTACTGTTTTTGGACGAGCTGCCCGAGTTCACCAAGGAGGTACTGGAGGTGCTGCGACAGCCGCTGGAAGACGGGCAGGTCCAGATCTCCCGGGCGGCTGGGACGGTCACTTATCCCAGCCGATTCATGCTGGTGTGCGCGATGAATCCCTGTAAGTGCGGCTGGTACGGCCACCCCTCGGGCCGGTGCCGGTGTACCGAGGGCGAGGTGAAAAAGTACCTGTCCCGGCTCTCTGGCCCGCTGCTGGACCGGATCGATATTTTTGTCGAGGTGGCCGCGCTGGAGTTTGACGAGCTGGCTCAGCAGACCAGGGCCGAGTCCTCCGCCCGGATCAAGGAGCGGATTGACCGGGCCCGGGGCGTCCAGGCCGACCGGTTAAGCGGCTCACACACCGTTTGCAATGCTGGTCTGGGCCGGGAGGAGCTGGACCGCTTCTGCGCTCTGGATGAGCCCTGCCAGCGGCTGATGAAAGGTGCCTTTGACCGGATGGGTCTCACCGCCCGGAGCTACGACCGGATTTTACGGCTTGCCCGGACCATTGCTGATCTGGACGGCAGCACCGACATTCAGTCCGGTCACCTGGCCGAGGCCCTGCAATACCGCCCGCCGGAGTATTTAAGACGATAGCCCCTTGTCCCCCGCTGTGAAATCTGCTATGATAGTGTAATTCTCTATGCTTTGCCGGAAAGGAATCGGAATATGAATGAAATAATTTTGCTCAAGTTGGGGGAACTGGTCCTGAAGGGCCTGAATCGCCGCAGCTTTGAAGATAAGCTTCAGGCCAACATCCACCGCCGTCTGAACAATCTGGGCCAGTTTCGGGTTTACACCCGTCAGTCCACCACCTACGTGGAGCCCATGAACGAAGGCTGCGACATGGACGGGGCCTGGGAGGCCATGAAGCAGGTTTTTGGGGTGGTGGGCCTGTCCCGCGCCCAAGCCTGCGAAAAGGACAAGGATGCCATTCTGCGCGCCTGTCAGGAGTATCTGAATCCCCAGTTGTGCGCCGCGAAAACCTTTAAGGTGGAAACCAAGCGGGCGGACAAAACGTTCCCCATGACCTCTATCCAGCTTAGTCAGTATGTGGGGGGCGAACTGGATGAGCTGTATTCCAATTTGAAAGTGGATGTCCACCATCCGGAGCTCACCGTGTATGTGGAGATTCGGGACTACTCGGCTTTTGTCCACGCCAACCCGGAACCCGGCGCCGGCGGCCTGCCCGTGGGCATCAGCGGCCGGGCAGTGTCCCTGCTGTCCGGGGGAATCGACTCTCCTGTGGCCAGCTACATGATTGCCAAGCGCGGCGTTTCCCTGGAAATGGTCCACTTCTTCTCCTACCCCTATACTTCCCCCGAGGCCAAGGAGAAGGTAATTGAACTGGCCCGGCTGCTCACCCCCTGGTGCGGACACCTTACCGTCCATGTGGTCCCCTTCACTGCCATTCAGGAGGAGCTGCGCCGCTCCTGCCCCGAAGAGCTGTTCACCATCGTCATGCGTCGGTTTATGATGCGCATCTCTCAGGCAGTGGCCCAGCGGTGCGGCGCCGGCGCGCTGGTCACGGGCGAGTGCCTGGGCCAGGTGGCCAGCCAGACCATGGGGGCCATGCAGGTCACCGGTGCGGTGGTCAGTCTGCCCGTTCTACGCCCGGTGATTGGAATGGACAAGGAGGAAATCGTCCAGCTGGCCCGGAAAATTGGGACTTACGACACCTCCATTCTTCCTTACGAAGACTGCTGCACCGTCTTCACCCCCCGGCACCCCCGACTGCGGCCCCTGCCCGGCGAGGTAGAGTTTGCCGAGGAAAAGCTAGACATTGACGCCATGGTCAGTGCCGCAGTGGAAGGCATCGAGCGCATCCGAATTTGACCCCATCCGTTCCTTTCTGAAAGGAGGCTCTCCATGAAGCTTCGCTTGGCCACCCCGGCAGACAGTCAGGCTCTGCTGAACATTTACAGCCAGTATATCAACACCAGCATTACTTTTGAATACGAGCTTCCTACCCGGGAGGAATTTGCCCGGCGGATCTCCTCCACGCTGGAGCTTTACCCCTATCTGGTGCTGGAGGATCACGGGCGTCCCGTGGGCTACGCCTACGCCCACCAGCTGCGGGAGCGCATCGCCTATCAGTGGAGCGCCGAGTTGTCCATCTACCTGGATGCGGACGCAGCGGGCCGCGGCACGGGCAAACGGCTATATACGGCGCTGATGGATCTGATACGGCTCCAGGGCGTGAGAACTGTGTACGGCGTGGTCACCCACCCCAATTCGGCCAGCGAGAGACTGCACCGCTCGCTGGGCTTCGTCCTGCGGGGAATCCACCGCAATACGGGCTATAAAAACGGGGCCTGGCTGGACGTGGCCTGGTATGAAAAGTGCATCGCGCCCTACGACCCGGAGCCCCGGCCCGTTCTGCCCATTCGTCAGGTCGCTTCAGCGACAGTGGACGCAATTTTGAACGCTTCTTTTTCCGAATGATCTTCCCATAAAAAAGCTGTGCCCTCTGGCGCTTTTTCGGCCG
>JAYFPV010000343.1:0-13045 GCA_034927465.1 Lawsonibacter sp. | reverse complement strand
CAGATACTGAGCAATCCAGTAGATAGACAGACCGGCTGGAACGGTGTAACCAATCCACAGTGACATCAGCGGCATAGACCACATCATCATCTTATTGGTACGATCCATCTGGTCGTTCTTGACCTGATTATTAATTTTATTGGTAGCCATGGATACCCGCATCGACAGGAAGGAAACCACAGTAGACACCAGCGGCAGAATGGCCAGCCCAAGAGAGGAACCGGTAATTCCACCCTCCCAGAACTTCCAACTCGGGATATTCGCCAAGTTCAGGCCCAGGAAGGAAAAGTCCATGGCAAACACTTTGGCGCCGGCGTCGCCCAGTGCGGTCTTAACCGCCGCTAAAATTCCAGGGTCGTTCATCGCCTCCGCCATGGCAATCTGCGGGTAGGCGCCGGTGTTCACCACACCGGTAATCGTAGCAACCTGATCAATCATACTCTTGGGTACTTCCATCAAATTGATCAGCGGCTCACGGATGATATAATACAGGGCAATCAACAGCACCATGGGGATCACAGACCACAGACAGCCTCCCATAGGGTTGACATGCTCTTTTTCATACAGCTTCTGGACCTCAAGGTTATAGCGCTCCCGGTCCTTGCCATACTGCTTTTGCAGCTGCTGCATTTTGCCGGAGATCATCGTTGTCTGGATCATGCTCTTTTTTCCCTTCAGCGAAACCGGGAATAAAACCAGCTTGATCACAAAGGCAAACAGGATCAGAGCTAAGCCGTAGCTGTTTAAAAAATCATAAAAAAACAGCAGCAGCAAGGCAAATGGTTTCAGGATGATTTCCACAATGGTACCTCCACAAGCTCAAAATGGGCGGCAGTCCGGGTCCATCAGGGTACGGGGTCGTATTGAATGGACTTCTGCCGGTGGAAGGGCTGGCACCGCAGAATGCGTCGCAGGGCCAACCACCCCCCCTGAACAACGCCGTGTTTCTCCACCGCCTCCAGCGCATACTGAGAGCAAGTTGGAATAAATCGGCAGCAGGGGGAACGCAGGGGTGAAATGTTGCGCTGGTAAAACCGGATCAAAGATAACACCAGAGTTTTCACAGCCTGTCCTCCTTACCCGCGGTCAGTCCCAGTTTTTTCATTAACTGGAGAAAACTGTGTTCCATATCGGCATAACAGCCAAAAATGGCCCGGGTGCGGGCTACCACCACAATATCATAGCCCGTCAGGAACGCTTCTTCATTGGTGCGGTACAATTCTCGGATGCGGCGGCGGACAAAATTGCGTTTGACAGCATTTCCAAGCTTTACTCCCGTCGTAATGCCCATCCGGCTGTAAGGCCGCCCGGTTTTTCGGCAGTAAATGGCAAAGAAAGGAGACACCGCACTTTTCCCCTTGTTGTACAGGCGGCGGAACTCATGATTTTGTTTCAGGGAAACTGTATGCTTCATGGTATGCCTCCAACTGCTGCAAGGGGATTCCCGGTCTGGCGCCGTGGAACTGCGAAATCGGTTTCCGCACTTTGTCGTATGCACACATGGGGCGGGGGAATACTCCCACGCCCCTTCTGCGCGATCTATGACAACTGTGTCCTCTCATCGTATCTCAAACAATCCGATCTCATCTGCATCACTGCTGATCCAAGGCCACCAGCCCCAAGATCCTCAGTAACTCAGCTGAACGCGGCCCTTTGCACGACGGCGGGCCAGCACCTTGCGGCCGTTTCTGGTGGCCATACGCTTGCGAAAGCCATGTTCCTTGGAACGCTGGCGCTTCTTGGGCTGATAGGTACGAAGCATGGGGGACACCTCCTCATTTGATTTCAAGCCGGCTATTCCGGCCCAACAACAGTCCCTACGGGACTGCGGTCTGCATTTGATCGGCCAAGCTTTGGCCGACGGTCTTCAAAAAGGGCACAAAGAGCCCTTCTTATGAAAGAGCGCATTGCTCATTATAGACGATAGAAGACTGGCCTGTCAACCACCTTTTTCCGCATTTTTTTCAGAAATTTTATTTCTTTTCCCTGCGCTTTCAACATCTTGTGTTTTTTAAAAACAAGCAATACAATTTATTCAAATCTGCACCATACATTTAAAATAAAAAAATAGGGTTACCTCCTTGCGGTATAGTCCCTTTTTTGGTATAATGTTTTTATGAAAAATGTTTGCTTTCCAAGCGTTTTAACAGACGCCTTCTCCGTCACCGGGGAAGGCGCTTTGAAAGTTTGAAACCGTTAAGGAGGACTCCTCAATGAACCCAGCCGCCGATATATGGGCCAAGGTAATGGAGTTGATGCAGCCTGACATGACAACCACCACCATAAACACCTGGTTCGACGACACCTCTGCCGTAGCTCTGGAGGAAAATCGCTTCATTCTCTATTCCCCCACACGCTTTAAACGGGATATTATCGCAGCACGCTATTCCCCTTACATCCAAAAAGCTCTGCATGAACTGTTCTCCGCGGACTTTGATGTAATCGTCCTCACAGAAGGAGAGATGAGCTCTTATCAAAAACCTGCAAAAGGAAATTTTCTTCCGGGTACCGAAGAGTACACCTTTGAACGCTTTGTAGTGGGCTCCTCCAACAAGTTTGCCCACGCGGCCGCAAGAGCGGTAGCAGACAATCCCGGACAAAGCTATAACCCGCTGTTTATTTATGGCGAATCCGGACTTGGAAAAACCCATCTGCTTTATGCCATCGCCCATACCATCCACGCCAACCATCCCGACTATAAGGTGGTATATATTAAGGGAGATACCTTCACCAACGAGCTGATCCAGGCCATTCGGGAAGGACGCAACGCCGAATTTCGTGAAAAATATCGGGGTGCCGATGTGTTTTTGATGGACGACGTGCAGTTTATCGCCGGCCGGGACTCTACGCAGGAAGAAATGTTTCATACCTTCAATACCCTGTACGAGATGAAAAAACAGATCGTTTTCACCTCCGACCGACCACCCAAGGAAATGCTCCGATTGGAGGACCGTCTGAAAACGCGTTTTGAATGGGGACTTCTGGCTGATATTCAACCGCCTGATTATGAAACTAGAATGGCCATTATTAAAAACAAAGCCATCCGTATGGGGGTGGAGCTGCCGGAATTTCTCCTTCAGCTGATTGCCGAAAACATTACCGCCAACGTCAGACAAATTGAGGGTACGGTCAATAAAATTATGGCCTACCAGGATTTGATGGGAGATATGGTAGACAAAGAGACGGTGGTTCGTGCGGTAAAGGATATGTTCAAAGACAAATCGGACATCGTTCCCACCGCGGATGTGATTATCGATGAGGTCTGTAAGTTCTATAACATTGACGCTCCCGTCTTAAAGGGGCAGGTGCTGGCAAAGGATATCTCGCTGGCCCGCCAAATTGCCATGTACCTCATCCGCCGTATGACCAACCTATCATTAAAAGAAATCGGCAAAGAATTTGAAGGCAGAGATCACACCACTGTTCTTCATTCCATCGAACGCATTGAGGATCTGTCGAAAAACGAAACGGAAAAGGAGGAGATTATTAAAGATATTAACTCCAACATCAACATCCGGTACGAATAGATAGCGCCTCTTTCTCCACAGCTGATTGTGGAATGTTTGAGGAAACCTGTGGAAAAAATATTGTTTTTTTCTAAACCTGTGAAAAACTCCTTGATTTGTTCACATGGGCTGTGGACGGTTTTTTCTTGCGGCTCTAAGAGCCATTTGATTTTTCCACATTTTTTTTGCCTACGGCTGTTATTACGAAACTATATCCTAATCCTCTCCTTACAGAGAGAAAGAGACTGGAGGAAACCTCATGAAATTTTCCTGCGAAAAGGCCCTGCTGTCCACCGCGGTAGCCGTCACCTCCAGGGCGGTGGCAGCCAAAAGTTCTATCCCAGCCATGGAGGGCATCCTGATCGAAGCTGGTGCTCAACTTCGCATGACCGGCTATAATTTGGAAACCGGTATTCAAGCCACCGTACCGGCTGACATTCGGGAGCGAGGGTCTCTGGTGTTGTCCGCCCGTTTGTTTGGCGAAATCGTCCGAAAAATGCCCGATGATGTGGTGGCATTCTCCTCGGAAGGGTATATGGTAAACATTAAATGCGGATTAAGTGAATTTAATATTCTTGGCACCGACCCGGAAGAATTTCCCGAGCTGCCCACGGTTGATCAGCAGAACGCGCTTGTTCTTCCACAGCCGGTTCTTCGCTCTATGATTTCACAAACCCTGTTTGCGGTTAGCGATAATGAAAGCCGCCCGGTTCACACCGGCTCTCTGTTTGATGTGCAAGGCAGTACGTTAGCCGTAGTTTCAGTGGACGGTTATCGGCTGGCTCTGCGCCGGGAACCCGTCTTGGAGAAAAAAGGAGCAGAAGACTTTTCCTTTGTCGTACCGGGCGCTGCCCTTGGCGAAGTGGAAAAGATTTGTGCCGGCGAGGAAGAGATTACCATCACACAGGGTGCCCGGCATATTCTGTTTCAGACCGGAGATATCATTCTGGTCTGCCGACGGTTGGATGGTGAATTTTTGCCGTATCAGAATGCCATCCCCCGAAATAACACGATCAAAGTGGAGTGTGACGCGAGAACGTTTCTGTCTTCCATCGAGCGTGTCTCCCTGATCATCAGTGAGAAACTCAAGTCCCCCCTCCGCTGTGTGTTTGGAGATGGAATGGTGTCGATTACCACCAAGACTTCCATCGGAGACGCTGCCGATCAGTGCCCAATCATCGGAAATGGTCAGGAGCTGGAAATTGGTTTTAACAACAAATATCTCATGGATGCCTTGAAGGCCGCCCCGGCCGATCGGTTGAGGCTGGAGTTTAGCTCCGGGGTCGCTCCCTGCGTCATTCTTCCAGCGGAAGGGGAAGAGTCTTTTCTGTATATGGTGCTGCCTGTTCGGTTGAAGGCAAATTAATGAAAATGGAGAACGAAATGAGGTTATTATGGAAGAACACAAGGTACAAATTCACACCGGATTTATCCGGCTGCAGGATCTGCTGAAATTTTCCGGGGCGGTGGAGACAGGCGGAGACGCCAAACTGGTGATTCAGGAGGGCCGCGTATCTGTCAACGGTGAAGTATGTACCATGCGTGGCAAGAAGATGCGGCCGGGTGACCGGGCCGTCATCGACAAAGAGACGGAGCTGGTCGTTCAATGAAAGTCAATTCCCTGGAGTTGGATTACTTCCGAAACTACGTCCATCTGCAGACGGACTTTGATCAAAGGGTCAACCTGATTTATGGAGATAATGCCCAGGGAAAAACTAATCTATTAGAATCCATCGCTTATCTGTCCACCGCCCGGTCTCACCGCGCTAGATACGACCGGGACATGATCATGATGGAACTAGATTCCGCCTTTCTCAAGGGAGAAGTGTCCAGCCGCGACAGAGACTTTACGCTGGAAGCAAAATTATTTCGGGGAAAGGGGCGGCAGCTTTATTCCAACGGGGTTCGGCTGAAAACCGCCGGAGAGCTGGCCGGCATTTTCACCACCGTTTTATTTTGTCCTGAGGATTTGGATCTGATTCGGGAAGGCGGTTCCGGCCGGCGCAGGTTTTTAGACGGTGCCATTTGCCAGCTGCGGCCCCGGTATGCGCAGGCGTTGGCGGAATATAACCGGCTGTATGAGCATAAGACGAGAATTTTGCGGGATTGGCCGGAAAATCCGTCTCTGCTCAGCACGCTGGATGATTTTAATCTCCGTATGGCTCAAACCGGGGCAATGCTCATTCATTACCGCGCTCACTTTATCAAGCGACTGCGGGAGTATGCACCTGCCATCCACCGTGAATTTTCAGGCGGGCGGGAGAACTTGACGCTGGGCTATGAGACGGTTTCTACGGTAGAAGATCCCATGAAGCCACCAAGAGATATTTTGCCGCGTCTTCTGGAGCATCAGGAGCGTCACCGCCAGGCGGAATTGGATGCCCGCCAATGTTTATCCGGCCCCCATAAGGATGAACTGATGGTTGACATCAACGGCAGTTCAGCCAAGACATATGGATCTCAGGGACAGACCCGAACCGCCGCTTTATCTCTTAAACTTGCCCAGCGGGAGATTTTTCAGGAGGAAACCGGGGAATGGCCCGTTCTGTTGTTGGATGATGTGCTGTCTGAACTGGACACAAAACGCCAATCCTTCGTTTTAAACCGCATCCAAGGCGGGCAAATTTTTATTACCTGCTGTGAAGAAAAAAAACTGGAGGGATTGGAAGGCGGAAGAGCATTTCATATCCATGGGGGAACGCTGAGTTAACCCGTTTGTGTTGGAGAAAGGGGCACTTTTATGTTCCATCTGCTGCTTGGTTTGCCGGTTTTGGTGACCTTTGGTGCAATGGCCCTGTTTGTGTTGACAGCCCCGTTCTGTGTGGAAATTTTTCTCCAAGTGCTGATGTGTGTTTGGACAATGTTTGTGGGTTCTCCTTGTACCCGCCGGGTTGGGAATTGTGGGGCTGACTTGCTCCCTGGTCTTTTTGCTGGAAAAAATTCCTTTGGTGGGGATTCTCCTTTACTGGGGTCTGTTTTTTCTATGCCTTTGGCTGGTCTGGCTGGTGATCAGCCAGATTCGAAAGGCGATTGAGCGATGGCAGAGAAAGGAGTAACTCATGTATCTTCACCTCGGCCAATCTGTGGTGGTTCCCTATAAAGGCATCTTAGGAATTTTCGACCTGGATAACGCCAGCTGGGCGTTTAAAACCAGAGAATTTTTGGAGCGGGCTCAGATGGAGGGCCGGGTCGTTTCGGTCAGCGAGGATTTGCCACGCTCCTTTATTTTGGTGGGAGACGAAACAGACCTGCCCCTTGTGTATGTCTCGCAACTATCTTCCGCTACCCTTCTCAGCCGAGCGGCGCGGAACAGCTTTGAATAGCGAAGCTCGAACCAGTTGAACCCACGGAACCATCTGCCAGATCAAAGAGAACGTAATCCAAATAAGTAGAGAAAGAACTTGTTATTTGAATTGATGTGTACGGCTTTTTTCTGAATACAATCGGAGGTTAACCATCTATGTCTGAAGTTACAGAGATCAACGAGTTGAGTTCCACCCAGGTGGACCACAAGTACGGCGGGTCAGAGATCCAGGTTCTGGAAGGACTGGAGGCCGTGCGGAAACGGCCGGGTATGTATATCGGATCCACCTCAGAGTCTGGACTGCACCATCTGGTGTATGAAATTGTGGACAATTCCATCGACGAGGCTTTGGCCGGGTACTGCACCGACATTACCGTGACCATTAACCCGGACAATACCATTACCGTCACGGACAATGGCCGCGGGATACCGGTGGATATTCAGCCGCAGACCGGACGTCCTGCTCTGGAGGTGGTCTATACCATTCTGCACGCCGGCGGGAAATTCGGCGGCGGCGGGTATAAAGTATCGGGAGGCCTTCATGGCGTGGGCGCCAGCGTGGTCAACGCATTGAGTGAGTGGCTGGAGGTGCAGGTCCACAAAAACGGGCAGGTCTATGAGATGAAGTTTGCTCGAGGTAAAATTACCCAGGAAATCAAAATTGTGGGGAAAACGGACCATACCGGTACGACCGTCACCTTTAAGCCGGATTCTAAAATTTTTGAGATACTGGAGTACAACTACGAGACGCTTCATACCCGCATGAGGGAAGAGGCTTTTCTCAATGCGGGTCTGCGCATCCAGACGGTGGACCTTCGCCCCGGCAAGGAGCAGGAGGATGACATGTGCTATGAGGGGGGTATTCAGGAGTTTGTCGCCTTCCTCAACCAAAATAAAGATCCGCTTCATTCCGATGTAATTTATATGTGCGGTGCCAGAGAGAACTCCATGGCTGAAGTGGCCATGCAGTACAACGACGTATATAGTGAAGTCATCGTATCCTTTGCCAATAATGTGCATACCCCGGAAGGAGGTATGCACGAGGAGGGCTTTAGGCGGGCGCTGACCACCGCCCTGAACGCCTATGGGCGAAAAATAAAATTGCTGAAGGACGACGAGAAAGTTTCCGGAGAGGACTGTCGCGAGGGCTTGACAGCAATTATTTCCGTCAAGCTGACCGATGCCCAGTTTGAAGGACAGACCAAAGCCAAACTGGGCAACAGCGAGATGCGTACTCTGGTCAATGCCATTGTGTCCGAAAAACTGGAGAATTATTTGGAAGAAAATCCTGCCGTTGGCCGGGCGATTTTAGACAAAGCGCTTACCGCAAACCGCGCCCGCGAGGCCGCCCGAAAGGCGAAAGAATCCATTCGCCGCAAAACGGCTTTGGGTGGGGCGGCCATGCCGGATAAGCTGCGGGACTGCAACGAAAATAATCCGGAACTCACCGAACTTTATATCGTCGAGGGAGATTCTGCCGGCGGTTCTGCCACCCAGGGCCGAGATAGCCGCTTTCAGGCGATCCTCCCGCTGTGGGGCAAGATGCTCAATGTGGAAAAGGCGCGGGCGGACAAGGTATATGGCAACGACAAACTGCAGCCTGTCATCACTGCACTGGGGGCCGGCATCGGAGAAGAATTTGACCCAGTAAAGCTGCGCTACCACAAGGTCGTTATTATGGCAGATGCCGACGTGGACGGCGCTCACATCCGAACTCTGCTGCTGACCTTCTTTTTCCGATTTATGCGCCCTCTCATTGAGGAGGGGTATGTGTACTCCGCCGTTCCTCCCCTGTTCAAATTATCTCGGGGAAAGCAGACCCGGCTGGCGTTCAGTGAAGAAGAACGGGATGAAATTTCCACCGAGCTGCGGGGAGATAATCCAAATGCCAAGGTGGAGATCAGCCGCTTCAAGGGCTTAGGTGAAATGAACCCCCATGAGCTATGGGAAACGACGATGGATCCGGAGAAGCGCACGCTGCGGCGCATTCGTCTGGATGACGCCGTAGCTGCCGACGCCACCTTCAACGTTCTGATGGGCGAGAAGGTAGAACCGCGGAAGGAATTCATTGAGAAAAATGCCAAGTACGCCGTTAACCTGGACTACTGAGAGCAGAGAGTTGAGAGTAAAGAGTGAAACGTGAAGATAACGCGTTGGACGTGTGAAAGAGTGGCCATTTTACCGATCGTGTTCACGCTCCACTCTTCAATCTTCACTCTCCTTCAAAGCCCTCTCATAAGGAGGAAACAAAGTCAATGAGCAAGAAGCCCCAATATGATCCCGAGGAGATTCGCTATCCGAACCAGACCATTATCACATCCAGCCTGGTGCCGGAGATGGAAAAATCCTATATCGAATACGCCATGTCTGTCATCGTGGGACGGGCCCTGCCTGATGTACGGGATGGGCTGAAGCCTGTTCACCGCCGTATTCTCTATGCCATGTACGAGGATAACCTTACCTCTGACCGACCGTTTAGAAAGTCGGCCACCTGTGTGGGCGACGTGCTGGGCCGCTACCATCCCCACGGCGACCAGTCTGTCTACGACGCCTTGGTCCGGCTGGCCCAGGACTTCTCCCTGCGCTATATGCTGGTGGACGGTCACGGCAACTTCGGCTCGGTAGATGGCGATCCCCCCGCCGCCTATCGTTATACCGAGGCACGCATGTCTAAGCTCTCTGATGAAATGCTGCGGGATATTGAAAAGGACACGGTGGACTGGGAACCCAATTTTGACGAAACCAGGAAAGAACCCAAGGTGCTTCCCTCCCGGTTTCCCAACTTGCTGGTCAACGGCTCTTCTGGAATTGCCGTCGGCATGGCGACCAACATCCCGCCCCACAATCTGCGGGAGGTCATCAATGCCGCCATCTGTGTGCTGGACAACCCAGAGGCGGAACTGGCGGACTTGATGGCACATGTGAAAGGTCCTGACTTCCCTACCCGGGGCATTATCATGGGTCGATCCGGTATCCGGGCCGCCTATGCCACCGGCCGCGGCCGACTGATCGTTCGGGCCCGTCACGAGTTTGAGGAGTTCGGAAAGGATCGTACCCGGATTGTCATCACAGAAATCCCTTACCAGGTGAATAAACGCATGCTCATCAAAAGCATGGCTGACCAGGTGGAAGACAAGCGGCTGGAGGGCATCTCCGACATCCGGGACGAGTCCGACCGCAACGGCATGCGTATTGTCGTTGAGTTGAAGCGTGATGCCAATCCCCAGGTGGTTCTGAATCGCCTGTTTATACAGACTCAGCTCCAGACGACGTTCGCCATTAATATGCTGGCGCTGGTGGAGGTAAATGGGATACCTCAGCCGCGCATCCTGTCCCTACGTCACATTCTGGACGAGTATATTGCGTATCAGGAGCAGATCATCATCCGGCGCACCAAGTATGATCTCCGCAAGGCTCAGGAGCGGGCACATCTGCTGAAGGGCCTGCTGATCGCGCAGGACAATATCGACGAGGTCATTAAGATTATTCGCACTAGCTATGACAACGCCAAGGAAAACCTGATGACCCGCTTTGGCCTGGACGATGTCCAGGCTCAGGCAATCTGTGACATGCGGCTCATTGCGCTTCAGGGCCTGAATCGGGAGAAGCTGGAAAATGAGTATAAAGAGCTGGAGGAACGGATTTCTTACTTTAACCAGCTGCTGGCCTCAGACGAGATGCTGCGGGAGGTGCTAAAGAGCGAGCTGACCGCCATCCGGGATAAATACGGCGACGACCGCATTACCGAAATCCAGGACGTGGAGGACGAGATTGACATCGAAGATCTCATTGAAGAAGAGGAGTGCGTCTTTACCATGACCCACGCGGGGTACATCAAGCGCACTCCGGTCAGCGAGTACACTGCACAGTCGAAGGGCGGCATGGGGAAAAAGGGAATTACCACAAGAGAAGAAGACTATGTGGTGGATGTGTTTACCTCATCCACCCATGATCATATGCTCTTCTTCACCGACACAGGAAAAGTATACCGCAAGAAGGGGTATCAGATTCCGGAGAGCGGCAAGGCAGCCAAGGGCACCAACATCATTAACGTGCTTCAGGTGGAGCAGGGCGAACGGGTACAGACCATGATTCATACACCTTCTATGGAAGATGACGGACGGTTCCTGTTTATGGTCACCCGAAACGGCACCGTGAAGCGGCTGCCGGTCTCCACGTTGAAAAATCTGCGCAACATCGGAATTCGCGCCCTGCGGCTGGATGAGGGAGACGAGCTCATCACCGTTTTGGAAACCGACGGCACGAAGCATATTCTCATAGCCACCAACGATGGCCAGGCCGTCTGTTTTGATGAGAATGATGTGCGTGCCATGGGACGGGATGCTGTGGGTGTTCGGGGTATTAAACTTCGGGATGGCGACTATGTGGTGGGCGCGGCCCGGGCCGAGCAGGGCAAAACGGTTTTGTCCATTACCGAAAACGGCTATGGCAAGCGCACCGCCGTGGAGGAGTACCGGATCACCAACCGGGGTGGACTGGGTATTCGAAACCACATGGTCACGGAGAAAACCGGCAGCGTTGTAGGCATAAAGGTGGTAGACGGCGGCGAGGATTTGCTGCTGGTCACCCAATCCGGCATTCTGATTCGCACCCATGTGGACAACATCCGTATGGCCGGCCGAGCCACCCAAGGCGTGATTGTCATGCGCTTTAAGGGCGAGGGAGACCAGGTGATCGCCCTTGCGCTGGCTGACCGAGAGCAGGACGAAGAGCTCCAGACCGAGGAAGACGCTGTGGAACTTGTGAAAGAACCGACGGAAGAACCAGCGGAAAGCGCGGAAGAATCTGCGAAGGATACCGAGGACTAAAAAAGAGGGGCCTTATAACAGTACGCCGCGCCCTTACTTTCCTGGTAGCGGAAAGGAGCTTACCATGAGTAGACACAGAAGGGGCCGAATCACCGTACAAGCCCAGCCAACCGGAGCGGCAAGAGCAGTTCGCCGGATGGCGGGTGTGGTGCAGGCTGTGTTTGGACTGGTATTTGTAGTCCTGGCTGTGACAGAGATTATCCCGGCTGCCGGCCTGATTGGGCTGCCCTTTTTGGCCGCCGGCGGTCTGTTTGCGGTGGTAGGTATCTTGACCGCGTGTGGGAAAAACAGCCTTCCCCGACGAGTTGGTTACGACGTGGAGACTGGGATCGAAGAGAAAACAATTGTGGGCCTTCTAGACGACGCGGACAGCGGAAAACAGCCAGAGCAAGCAGCCCCGGCCAGCAGTGGCGATGCGATCCGCCCATCTGCCAAAACCCGGTTGGAGCAGCTACAGGCGTTGAAAACAGCTGGACTGATTACGTGCGAGGAGTATGAGCAGAAGCGGCTGGAGATTTTAAGGGCTCTGTGACAATCGAACGGAAGGAGCGGCTCAATGAAGCAAGTAACCATCTATACCGACGGAGCGTGTTCCGGAAACCCCGGGCCGGGGGGCTGGGGGGCCATTCTCTTATATGGTTCGCAGAAAAAGGAAATGTCAGGGGGCGAAGCCCAAACCACCAACAACCGTATGGAGCTCACCGGAGCTATCACGGCACTGGAGGCGCTGAAAGAGCCCTGCGTGGTGGATCTGTATTCCGACTCCAAATATGTTATTGACGGGCTCGGCAAGGGCTGGGCCAAGGGGTGGCGTGCACGTGGTTGGGTGAAAAGCGACAAGAAGCCAGCCCTCAACCCGGATCTGTGGGGAAAACTGTTGGACCTGTGTGACTACCATACCGTCAATCTCCACTGGGTAAAGGGGCACGCCGAAAATCCACATAACAACCGCTGCGACCAGCTGGCTGTGGCGGAGAGCCAGAAATTGAAATAAGTTCACTCGCCTACCGCTCAGGTTTCGGTGGAGAAGGAAATCTTCAAAAAAGACGCCCGTCGATTGACGGACGTCTTTTTGACGCTGCCGGAAGAGCGATCCTATAGAGGCAGTTAAACGGAACCTCTTTTTTCTGACTCAGGTTGCAAAAAAGTGAGCAAAAGAAAGCTTTTCCCTGGAATAGGGTTGCATTTCCAATCAAACGGCATTACAATTTGAAGCTAAGAATCAAAAGGTCCGGGAATGCAGCCGGGCCGGGAAGGATCTTGGAATGAACGAATTTAAAGGCAGTCAAAGTTATGTCGCGTCGGAAGAACTGATGCGCGCGGTGAACATTGCCATGGTTCTGGAAAAGCCTCTGCTCATCAAAGGAGAACCGGGGACCGGTAAAACCATGCTGGCGGAGGCCATC
>JAYFPV010000479.1:0-4424 GCA_034927465.1 Lawsonibacter sp. | reverse complement strand
GAGGAGGAGGCCTATTTCTTCCGGCTGTCCAAGTACGCCGACAAGGTCCGGCATCTGCTGGAGGACACCGACTTTTTAGAGCCCCGCTCCCGGGTCAACGAAATGGTGAACAACTTCATCAAGCCAGGCCTGGAGGATTTGTGCGTCTCCCGCACCTCTTTCACCTGGGGGATCCCTGTGGACTTTGATCCGGGCCACGTGGTCTATGTGTGGGTGGACGCGCTGTCCAACTATATCACCGCCCTGGGCTTTTTCAACGACAAGTACCACGATTATGAGAAATATTGGCCCGCCGATGTCCACTTCGTGGGCAAGGAGATTGTCCGGTTCCACTCCATCATCTGGCCCGCCATGCTGATGAGTCTGGGCGAGCCTCTGCCCAAAAAGGTCTTCGGCCACGGCTGGCTGCTGCTGGACGGCGGCAAGATGAGCAAATCCAAGGGCAATGTGGTGGATCCCTATCTGCTGGCCCAGCGCTTCGGGGTGGACGCTCTGCGCTTCTTCCTGTTGCGCACGTTCCCCTTCGGTTCCGACGGCAACTTCTCCAACGAGGCGCTGATTAACACCATCAACGTGGATCTGGCCAATGACTTGGGCAACCTGCTCAGCCGCACCGTATCCATGGTCGAAAAGTACTTTGATGGCACCCTGCCCGCCACCCAGGTGGAGGACGCCGAAAAGGACCGGGAGCTGGTGGGACTGGCCGCCACTCTGCGCAGCCGTTATGCCGAGCAGATGGAGCACTATGCCTTCCAGAACGCCCTCAGTGAAACCTTTAAGGTCATTGGCCGGGCCAACAAGTATATTGATGAGAACGCCCCCTGGGTGCTGGCCAAGGACATGGAGGCAAACGGTCCCCGGCTGGCACGGGTAATGTATAACCTGCTGGAAGTACTGCGCATCTCTGCCGTGCTTCTCTCCCCCTTTACGCCCCAGTCTTCCACTGAGATTCTGAGACAGGTCGGCGCCTGCGAGGCGTGTCAGACCTGGGACAGCGCCGAGGTATTTGGCTCTCTCCGCGCCGATGTCACCGTTCAGCGGGGCAGCAATCTGTTCCCCCGCATCGATCCGGATCAGGAACTGGCCGCATTGGAGGAGCTGGCTCAGGAGGCTAAAAAGGCCGCTCTGCCTCCGCTGGAGTTAGAGCCCCAGCTCACCGACAAGGTGGACTTTGACACCTTCTGCAAAAGCGACTTCCGGGCCGTGAAGGTTAAGGCCTGTGAGGGTGTAAAAAAGAGCGACAAGCTACTGAAATTCACGTTGGACGACGGCACCGGCACCGACCGACAGATTCTGTCCGGTATTGCCAAGTGGTACAAGCCCGAAGAGCTGGTGGGCAAAACGCTGATGGCAATCGTCAATCTTCCGCCTCGGAAGATGATGGGGCTGGATTCCAACGGCATGCTCATCTCTGCCGTCCACACCGAGCATGGGGAAGAGCGGCTCAATCTTCTGATTCTGGACGGCAAAATTCCGGCAGGTGCCAAGATGTGCTGATTTTGCCCTTAGCGTGTAACGTTCTTTCGCTTTCCGGCCTCGCCGGCCAAAGCACTGTACGTGCAGCTTTTTTTCGCTGCCCAAACACGGGAGGGATGATGGATCATCTCTCCCGTGTTTCTCTCTCCCTGCCCTCTCTGATCCCCCTTTTCGTCATGTCCCCCTTTCTTTTTTGGGATAAGCATGGTATAATATTATTTGATTTTGTCTGCAAAGGCTGGGTGCAACTGCGTGAATAACATCATTCTCATTGGCATGCCAGGTTCCGGAAAAAGCACTGTGGGCGTCCTGCTGGCCAAGGCCCTTGGTTACAGCTTTTTGGACGTGGATCTGATCCTTCAGCGACAGGAAGGGGCCCTCCTCCAGGACATCCTGGATTCTCGCGGCTTGGACGCTTTTTTAGACGCCGAAGAACGGGCTGTCTGTTCCATCCGGTGTGAAGATCACGTCATCGCCCCCGGCGGCAGCGCCATCTGCCGGGAGCGGGCGGCCCTCCATCTGAAATCTCTTGGGCCGGTGGTCTATTTGAACGTCCCTCTGGACGAGCTGAACGGACGCATTCAGAACCTGCCCACCCGCGGCATCGCCATGGAGCCGGGCCAGACGTTGGCCGACGTGATGGAATCCCGCGCCCCCCTTTACGACAAGTACGCCGATCTGGTCATTGACTGCTCCGGCGGACAATCCCTGGCCCAAACCGCCCAAACGGTGCTGGAGCACCTACGGGCCGGCTCTCCGGCCCGGTAAGAAACTCCCCCAGCCCACAGGGCAATCGTGGGCCGGACCGGCGGTATGCCTGTCCGATTGAATAAAAGGAAGTAACACATGACATTTCTCGAACTGGGGCTTTCCGCCCCCATCCTCTCCGCGCTGAACGAGCAGGACTACAAGACCCCTTCCCCCATCCAGGAGAAGGCCATCCCTCCCGCTTTGGCGGGGCGGGACGTACTGGGCTGTGCCCAAACGGGCACCGGCAAGACCTGCGCGTTTGCTACCCCGATTTTACAGCGGCTGGACGCCTCCCCTGCCCCGGGACACCCCATCCGGGCCCTGATCCTCACACCCACCCGTGAACTGGCCATCCAGATCGGTGAAAGCTTTGTGGCCTACGGCAGACACCTAAAGCTGCGCCATACCGTCATTTTTGGCGGTGTGGGCCAGAATCCCCAGGTAGAAGCTCTGAAAAGGGGTGTGGATATTTTAGTGGCCACCCCTGGCCGTCTCATGGATCTCTATGACCAGGGCTTCGTCCATCTGAACCAGCTGGAGATCTTTGTCTTGGACGAGGCCGACCGGATGCTAGACATGGGCTTTATCCATGACGTAAAGAAAATTTTAAAGTGGCTGCCCTCCCAAAAGCAGACCATGCTCTTTTCGGCCACCATGCCTCCGGAGATCTCCGATCTGGTCAACTCCCTGTTGAAAAACCCGGTCCGGGTAGCGGTTGATCCCATCTCATCCCCGGTGGAGGCCATCCGCCAGTCGGTCTATTTGGTGGACAAGGTCAACAAATCCCATCTTCTTGCCAATCTGGTGCGCACCAAAGGGATTAAAAATGCCCTGGTGTTCACCCGCACCAAGCACGGTGCCAACAAAGTGGCCTGCGATCTGGAAAAAGAGGGCATCTCCGCCGCCGCTATCCACGGCAACAAAAGCCAAACGGCCCGGCAGCAGGCCCTGGCCGATTTTAAGTCCGGCAGCATTCAGTGCTTGGTGGCCACCGATATTGCCGCCCGTGGACTGGATATTGAGGAGCTGTCCCACGTATTCAACTATAATCTGCCCGAAGTGCCCGAAACCTACGTCCACCGCATCGGCCGCACCGGCCGGGCCGGACGGGGCGGCGAGGCCATCGCCTTCTGCGACTTTTCGGAAAAGCCTCTGCTGAAGGAGGTTGAAAAGCTCATCGGTCGGAAGATTCCTCTGGTCGTGGAACATCCCTTCCCCATGCAGCTGTTCGAAGCCCCAAAAAAGGATAAACACGGCAGACTTATCAACGAAGAGGACGCCGAGGCCCGGGTGGCCGCCAAAACACTGCGTCTGGCTCGGGACCAGGCCAAACAGACCGCCGCTCCGGCCAAGGCTCCAGCTGCGCCCAAGCCAGCCCCAGAGCGCAGCACGGAAAGTACCTCTTCCGGAACCAGCCGGCGCAGAAAAAAACGCGCTTCTGGAAACGAGTCCTCTGCCTCCGCCCTTCCTGCAGAGTCATCCGCTTCGTTCGAATCGCGGCCCAAGATGACCCGCTCGGGGAAGCTGCTGGATACCGGGGATGCCATGCCCTGTACGGAATTTCATCGCCCCAACCCGCTGGACAGCGATGTCATTATGGATGCCACTGCGCGACTTCTGGCTCCCCGCCGGGTCACTCTGACCCCCGCCCGCTCCCCGCAGGATGAAAAGCGAGACGGAAGTGCCTCTTCCCGCCCACGCCGGCGGAACAAGAAACCTGCCGTTCAAGCCAGCCATCCTCCTACGTCTGAGGAAACAACCCCCCGACCGTCCCAGGCAGCGGAAGACCGCAGGCCCAGAAAAATGAGCGGCAGCGCCTCCACCCCTGCGCCGGAGCAGCGGCGCAGCGCTCCCGACCGAAACGGACACCGGGACCGTGGCGGATCGCGCGGGAAGCCGCCGGAATCCCACCGGCCACAGCCAAAGGATTCCACAGAGCAGCCCAGCCTGATGAAGCCCTACTATTTGGACATCGGACGATAACAAATTCTGTGATCCCGGCGAAGGCCGAGGTTTTTGCGATTCAAAAACTAGAGTACGGAGGACAAAAATATGGATTATCAAGCCCTGTATCATCAAAAGCTGACCACTGCCGATCAGGCCGTCAACGTGGTTAAATCCGGCGACTGGGTCGACTATGGCTGGTGTACCAACCACCCGGTGGCGCTGGATAAAGCCCTGGCCGCCCGGAAGGATGA
>JAYFPV010000018.1:0-2963 GCA_034927465.1 Lawsonibacter sp. | reverse complement strand
TGCAAACGATGAAGGATCAACGTTGCCGTCAACCCGTTGAAAGGAACCGGATGGGATCAGCATGGAAAGGACATAAACAAATCCAATAATAATCAGCAGTATCGTATAGTTGGAAAGCGGTTTTTTTTGCATTGTTTTTTCTTTCATGACGTCCTCCTCGTTTTGCTTCATAATCTTTGTCCAGCGATAGATGGACGCGCCCATCTATCGCTGTATGTCTGATGCAAACGACCAAGCATCAGATAGATCAACGCTGCTAGCCAATCTTGATCCTTATGAATAGTAATAGAATTTCTTTGAAAATGGAAATACCCTTTTTACATAAACTTATTCCCATTTTGAATATTGGCCTTGTGCGTTCACCAGCAAAGACAGAAGAAGCCTGTCCAAGATTCTGATGGACAGGCTTCTCGATTTTATTGTTTACCAATTGTGCTTCTGGGAGATTCTCAATCAAGACAGGGAGAACAGCCATTCTCTTGTAGATAATTTAAGAAAACCGCCAACGCTGGGTTGTGATTTTCAGGATTATGTGCGACAACAAATTCAGGAACAAAGTCTCTCGCGGGGAGTGGGATGCTTCGCTCAATATCTAATAAGCGACAGTATTCCGGAATCAATGCAAGCCCGCAACCAGCGTCCGCCATAAGGCGCTGCGTGTTATAGAAATTGCTCTTCAAAAAGCATTTTGGTTTGAATCCTGAGGCTGCACACTGCTGAAAAAAAGCATCTGTTGCCATATCTTCCTGAATAATTACATTTTCCGTGTCAAAATTAGAATTCGGATTATCCCAAAATGGCAAGTCACATTTTCCCATTAGTACCCAGTGCGGTGGAAATACTACCTTTACCTGAACTGGTTGAAATGAGAGGGCACAGTGACTCGTCGTAAACGCTACATCAACTAAACCGCGATTAAAGCGAAATGGAAGAATTTCATAGGAAAACATCCAACAACTCACATTTATTTCAGGATATATTGCTACAAAACGCAACAGAAGTTTCTGAATAAGCTCTTCCTCATAGGGCCCGACGCCAATTTTCAATACACCTTTGCAGCTATTTTTTTCTCCATGCAGTCGATCTACCATCGCTTTTTGATACTGGAGCAAATAGACCGCGTCGCGATAGAAATCAGCTCCTACAGGGGTTAATTCTACTCTCTGCTTATTGCGAAAAAACAGGGAAAGTCCAAGTTCGTCCTCCAGACTTGCAATTTGCCGACTTATCACCGTTTGAGACACATGGCATTCAGCTGCGGCCTTCGTAAAATTCAAATGGCGTGCCGTACTGATGAAGTACTGCAATTTCATAAAGTCCAAAATGAACACCTGCCTATAATACAGTTTAAAAATGTGGTTATCCATTTGAGTCCATCAGCGACGGCGCAGACATGGCGATGGCCAAAAGGTAGGTCACCATGCATATTCTTTGGACATGACGTTTTTCTTGGCATTCCGATGTCACGCTTCTGATCGTCCCCTTGCTGGACTTTCTTGGCTAACACAAGTGGATCATCACTTTTTAAAATAACTTTATGCAAAAATGCTATTTCCGTTTGGGCGAAAACATTGCTACTATAATGTACGCGGAAGGTTTTCACGGTAAGTCAACTGTTTCCTGCTGCACAACAATAGAATAAGAATATGTTAAAAAGAGGTAATTGCCATGAGATCATATCTTTCAATTTGTATCTCAACGGATGGTATCTATCGAGAAGATAGCTCCTTGCGTTGGATTGCCTGCCCTAACAGCTATCCAGATGCGGTTGCTGCTGCGGGTGGACTTCCTTTGCTCTGCAATGAAAATTGTCCAGATGAGATGGCAGATTTTTGTGATGCGCTTCTGCTAACTGGTGGTTCTGATTTATCTCCGAATTTATATGGAGAGGATATTCTAAATGATACCATAAAAATTAACGCATTGCGCGATTCTTTTGAAATTAAGCTGGCTACGTCCTTTTTGAGAAAAAGAAAGCCTATTCTAGCCATTTGCCGGGGCTTCCAGTTAATCAATGTGCTGCTAGGAGGTAATCTATATCAGGACTTAGTTGCTCAGCAAGGAATCCATCATTTTGATCCCCAATTACTGCATCCAATTCGTGCCTGTGGGGGGTCGGTACTTGAACAACTGTTTGGAACAGAATTTAATGTGAACAGTACCCATCATCAGGCAGTGAAAAATCTTGGCCGTGGACTGAAAGCAACTGCTTTTTCCCCAGAAGGACTCGTCGAAGCATATGAACATGAATCTGGAATCATTTTAGGCACACAATTTCATCCGGAACGTTTAACCGGTCCCTATTGGGACGACCGTACTCCAAATATGAATATATACTTTGCATATTTTGTTCATCTTGTGCAAAACGAGAAGAATAAAGCCCTAGGAAACTCCGGCGATGCCGCTTTCGATCGTAGGCACAAAAAAATAGATTGACAAAGAGCATTTTCTTTGCTATGTTAATTTCATTCTTGATTCCTGACGGGCAAATGTGGAGCACCACAGTGGAGTCTTGATGGTAATATGCCGACCGTCTGGGCAACATTCGTTTTCGAATGTTGCCTTTTTTGCGTTCTCGGGGCAAAAAAGGCACGTCAAAACCATGTACAATGAACGGAGGAAAAAACTATGAAGACACAATGGCATAATTTTAAAACCGGCACGTGGCAGACATGTGTGAATGTCAGGGATTTTATTCAAACGAACTATCACCCCTACGAGAGTGACGCATCCTTTCTTTGCGGCCCCACCGAGCGGACCAGCCATCTCATGACCAAGCTGAATCATCTCTTTGATTTGGAACAACAATTTGGCGGCGTTCTTGACATCGATACCGGTACGGTCTCCTCACTGGTTAATTACGGTCCCGGTTACCTGGACAAAGACAAGGAACTGATTGTCGGATTACAAACAGATCGCCCCTTGCGCCGCGGTGTGAATCCGTTTGGTGGATTAAAAATGAC
>JAYFPV010000215.1:0-3467 GCA_034927465.1 Lawsonibacter sp. | reverse complement strand
CTTAAGGGGGCCGGCAAGGTGTCGCTGCCCCCAATGTACATGATTTTACCGGGCTGACACAGCCCCAATTTGACCAACAGCGCCGCTGTCCACCCTTTTATCCGAACCCAGATTCTCTTCATGTCAAATCCGTCCTTTCTGTCCAGTTCCTTCCAACGGGCCAACCAAAGCCCGATAACCTCCGCCGTCTGATACCGGCGTTGGAGATAGGGCAACCAGCAATGGGCCCCGGTCTTTTCCACCTAACGTAACCCGGTCTACCCGAAGCGTCAATAGCAGGCCCCGGTCCACTCCCACTGCCCGATAAGGCAGCAGGCTGAATCGTCCCTTCCAAACCCCGGTTCCCAGACGGGTAATGGCTCCGGTGGGATCTCGCAGGTCTTCCGGCCCCGGACGGCATTCCCCGGGAAACAAGTTTCCCAGGCTTTCCCCCTCGGCCACCATAACAGGCCGACCGGACACAGGATCCGTAAGTGTATTGCCGGTGTCCACCAGCGCGGTCAGCTCAACCGCCCGTTCGCCCAAAACCAATCGGACTGGCAGCAGTTCACCCGACAAGGCGCTTTGCTTTCCGATTCTTTGACATGCGATGGTCAGTACGACATAACACACCGCCGCCGACAACAGTACAATTTTCAAATCCAAAGAAGAGTAAAATACTCCACTATTCCCCAGTGCAAGCCCATGCCGCCCCATCATTCCAATGGCCACGACCCCGCCCCCAAACGCGCAGGTCAATGCAAAGAAGATGATCCCCTGGCGCAGCAGACGGCGGCTTCGTCCATAGGCCGCCAACAGCATCAGCACGGCGGAGGCAATTCTGCAAAAAGGATGGCTGAGAAAAGCCATGCCCGGCAAAAAAATGGCCACGGCATATAGCCCGCCAAAACCAGCACCCAACCCAAAGCGCAGCCGCTTTAACGGCTCCCCCGCCAACCTGGCGGCGGCCAGCAGCAGCAAATAGTCCACGACGGAGTTGAGCAAAAACAGCGTATCCACATAGATTACGGTCATAGACAGCCTTGCCTCTCTTTCCCCGACGTAAAGATTTCAATTTCTCCCGGAACAAATCCGTCAGGATGTCCCAAAGCAGGCCGTCCTTTCTTTCGGACGCCGCAGACTCTATTATATTGGCTTGGCCGAGAAAATTAGGTCAGAATCGGTTGTGCAGAATTTTAAGGTATATTCCATTTTTATGCATTCTTCGATTGACATACCTATCGTTTCATACTACAATATCGCTAGTCGATATTATGACGCGATATTAATTTGCTCCGTTGCCGCAAGGTTAGCTGGAGGACGGAAAGGAGAATTGGCACATGGGCAGTAAGGAACGAGGTCCACTCACTGAATCCATGTTCTATGTCCTCATGTCCTTCCTACATCGGGACATGTGCGGCATCGAGATTGCGGAGTTTGTAGAGCGGCGAACCAGAGGCCGGGTACGCTTGGGACCAGGAACTCTATATACCCTTCTGGCAAAATTCCAGGAGGAGAATCTCATCCAAGAAATTGAAATAGAAGGCCGAAAACGTACCTATCGCCTGACTGACAAGGGCAGAGCGGCCTATCGAGAGGAGCTGGACCGGCTGCATACCTGCGTGGCCGACGGAGAGGAGGCGTGGCAATGAGAAAAAAAAGCTGCTGGAAGATCACGCCCGTGGACGGCTATGACATCCCAGCTCTGGAGAATTGGATGGAGAAGCTGGCCGCCAAGGGGCTGACTTTCTCTATGACGGCGGGGCCCGTCACGATCTTTGACCGGGCAGACCCTGTCCAGGTACAAATCCATCTGGAGCCCGCCCGGGAGAAGACCGACCAGGAGGACTTCAAACTCACCGCCCTGTATGAGGCGGCCGGGTGGCGCTTTTTAGGGATTTTCCGAAAAAACTATTTCGTCTTCACCACCCAGGACCTTCATGCCCAGGCCCACACCGATCCCAAGATTCTGGGTGATGTTCTGAGGCGATTTCACCGTCAAAAGTTGTTGGGCGGACTTGGGCTGTTGGTCTGGAATCTCTTGTTGCTGTCCTTTTATGGCAGCCATATCCATGTAAGTCCATCTTATTTGAAGTATTTTCCGGTGGAAAGCCTGACCAGGTACCCCTTGGTCGCCAGTTTGCTGGTCGTTGCGGGCCTGCTTTTGGTGGATCTGTCCTATTTCCTGGGATTGTGGTCGTTGTATCGCCTGCGGCGGCGTCTGTCCAAGGGCATGCTCCTCTCCCCGGCTCCGGGCAGCCGTCTGGGCGGAGGTGCGCTGTTTCTTGGATCGCTGGCCCTTCTGGTCGTGCTGGCCACTTTCTGCTCAGACCTATGGGTATATAGCCAACCAAATCTGCCCCTAGAAGGCTCCAACTTTGTCACCCTGCAAGAACTAGAAGGCAAAGATTTTCGGCTCACGGGGGACAGCTTTTTCAATATGGACTCCATCGCCTACACAAACGTCCTGCTGATGCCGGAGCGCTGGTATTTTCATCAGTACGGTACCTTCCCCCACTATGGCAGCTCTGTGTCCCTGAATGACATCCCCCATCTGGAACTCACCGTCTGCCGCTACCCCTTCCCTTTTCTGGCGGAAGGGATGGTAACGGAATGGAGCTATTCCAAAAATTGGGGGGACTATGTGGCACTGCCCCCCAGCCACGGCCTTGACCAGGTGCTGGCCGCCGGAGGTGAGGGGGGCATGTACCTAATCCTCCGCCGTGGAACCACGGTCCTCCGTGCGGACTACCAGGGAACCCAGAATCTCACCGACTATCTGGACCGCTTTGCTGAAATGTTGAAAGGGCTTTAACCCCATCCGTCCTGTCATAGAAAAAGGAGTGTGTTTGCATGACACTGAAGAGGAACTCCATTCCCGTCGAGTTATTTGACATGGCAGGGCTGGAAAACTGGCTCTCTTCCATGACAGAGCAAGGGCTGTATTTGGAGAAAATAAACCAAAACCGGGCGTACTTTCGGCCAGGCACCCCGAAGCGAGGGGTTCGGTATGCCCTGGACGTCACGGGCCCGACGGACATCGACCGGGAGCGCAATGAAAATTACGCCCAAATGGGCTGGAGCTATGTGACCACGCTGGTCAATTTATATTCTGTCTACCGGTCCGACGTTCCGGATGCCCCCGCCCTTCACACCGACCCGGTGACACAGAGTAAAACCATCACCCCTCTGATCCGGCGTCTGCGTCGGACCCTGGTTTTATGCCTCGTGTGTCTTCTGTTTGGATTCAGGGATTCTCTGATTGCCCTGTGCTCCGACCCGTGGTCTTTTCCTCGGTTTCTCCTGCTGCGGACGGAATATGCGCTTTTGTTTGCTCTGTTTCTAATTCCTTGTGTTTGCCTGCTTTTGATCCCCCAAATCCGTCGACTCCGGGCGCTGTGCAGACTGCGCCGCCAATTGGCTGACGGCATTCCCTTGGATCGGAATCATCACTGGTCCAGAAAAATCTCTCCCACCCTTCTGATCTA
>JAYFPV010000145.1:0-2964 GCA_034927465.1 Lawsonibacter sp. | reverse complement strand
AATCACCTGAGAGACCAGCGAGCCGAAGCCGGTGGTTGTTCCATACATGACCCGTCCTTCGTCCACCCATTTCTCCACCAGATCCCGGCAGCGGTGAACTCTTTTTTCATAAATTGGGGAGAAGGTGACAACGGCATGATTCCGCACCACGTCCATGAACGCTTCCAGACTCAATTGTCCCCCAAGCTGTACTTTTTGGTTCACAAAATCACCTCAAAACTCCAGTGCTCCCAGCCGTTTTTCCGCAAAGGCCACCAGGCCGCTGCCGCGGATCCACTGGAACAAATTTTCCATGTCGTCGCCGTAATAGCGATCGTTTTCCACCGTAGGAATGGTCTTACGCACCTCAGCAAGAATCGCGGCTGTCTCGCGCGCAGGCTTCAGGCTATCAGTCCGACTGTCCATAGCCTGACAGGCCGTCATCAATTCGATGGCCGCAATGTACTGCAGTTTTCTGGCCGTTTCATAGGCTTTGCAGGAGGCCGTATACGCCATGGACACCGGATCCTCCTGATTGGCACAGGTGGGCACACTGTCCACCGAGGCCGGGTGGGCCAGAATTCGGATTTCGGACACAAGGCCAGCCGCCGTATACTGGGGAATCATAAATCCGTTGTTCATCCCGGGGTTTTTGACCAGAAACGCCGGCAACTCATAATTAAAAAATCGGTTGACCATCCGATCCGTCCGCCGTTCGCTGATCTTGGCCAGCATGCCCGCGGCAATGCAAATCATGTCTGCCGCACCACCCACATAGGAACCGTCAAAGTTGCCGCCCATCAGGGCAACGGACTCCTGCTCATCAGAAAACAGGATGGGGTTATCGCTGACAGAACGCATCTCCTCGCAAATATTTTCGCAACTCTGGCGCAGCATGCGCTTGGCCGCTCCGTGGAATTGCGGTGTACAGCGAAGCACATACGGGTCCTGTACCCGGGCATCCCGGAAGGCGTCCATGATCTCGCTTCCCTCTAGCATCCTGCAGATTAGCCGGGCCGTCCGCTGCTGCTCCACATGATCCTTGACGCCGTGCAGCCTGCTGTCGCACCCCTTTATGGTGCCGTTGAGCGCCTCATAGCTCAAGGCCGAGATCAGGTCGATGGATTTGGCCGCCGTCACCGCGTCATACAGCGCCAAGGCCGCCAGGGCGGTCACGGAGGTGGAGCCGTTCAGCAAACAAAGCCCTTCCTTGCATCCCGGCACAATGGGGGAGAGCCCGGCTTTGGCCAATCCGTCGAGGCCATCCAGCCAGTCTCCATGGTAAAATACTCTTCCGGCGCCGATATAGGTCCGCGCCAGATGCCCTTCCACAGCCAGATATCCCACCGAGCCCTCACCGGGTGCCCAGGGGGTTACATTGGCGTTCAGCATATCCCGGATCAGGTGCAGCAGACCCAGCGATGCACCGGAAAAGCCGCTGCCCATGTTTAAAATCTGCATCAGCATGATTGCCCGTACCTGTTCGATTTCCAACGGCCGACCGACCGAGCAGGAGTGGGAATGGATAATGTTTTTCTGAAGCGTCACTGCATCTTCGGGCGGAATCACATACCGGACATTTTCTCCAAACCCGGTTGTGACACCGTAAATACGGCGGTTTTCCAGCAGAAACTGTTCAATCAAATTTCTGCAATCCTGAATGCGCTGCTCATACGCCTGAGTAAAGCGCACCGGAGCGCCATACCGTACGACTGCTACAAACTGCTCGACGGAAATCCCTCTGGTATCAAGATCAATGTTCACCTCAGAAATAGATTTGGGATCTTCCGACAACAAGGCGGCAGTTGCATCTCTTCGTTCCATATGAGTCCTCCTCTCTACTTGCTTCATTTGTTTAGCAGAATGCTCAACTGCTGTCACAAAGTACAAGCAACTTATGTGCCAACGTTTGCTTGATTTGAATACCTCGCCGTCTTGCGCTCAAAACCACGAAAAATTGCACATGATACGTTTGAAACCAGAGGGGCAACCGCTGTAAAAATGCAAACTGATTTTGCAGTTGCAAAATCAGTTTGCATTTTTTGAAATCGCAGTATATACTGTGGAAACAGGGGAGGTGGCGCAGACCCATGCACATGTTTGATCTGATTGTAACGGTAAACGAGCAGGGACAAATCGCCGCGCTGGAATGGCGGAATCACAAGCAGGAAATTCTTTATGGTGCCCTTTGGAACAGCCGCATTGATACGGTGCCGGAAGGCTTCCCCCCTCTAAACGAGCTGCAGGATTCGGGAGACTTTTGGTGGGAGGACCGACATTTTTTTTATGAACGGCTCCGCACTCGGGTGGGCACCTACTATTTTTTAAAGCTGCAGGAGCACCGCGAGCAGCTCTACCAAGCCGCGCTGGACTCCTTTCAGGATGGTGTGCAAATTTACGACAAAAATGCCAATGTCCTCTATTTTAACCGGGCCAGCCGTGTGCTTTCCGGCTTTTCCGACCGTTCCGCAGTGGAAGGCAAATATCTCATGGACCTTTACCGGAACATTCCAGAGGATTTCAGTACAACGCTGACGGCACTCCGCACCCGAAAGCCGGTGGTGGCCCGCTTTGCCAGCTACAACAGCATAGACGGAAAACCCATTATTGCACTCAACAGCGGCTATCCCATTCTTTCTCAGGACGGTCACCTGCTGGGTGCGGTGGTTCATGAGCAAAACATGACCATTCTCCAGGAAAAAATGAAGCAACTGGAAAAGCTGAAAGCAGCCATGACCAAGCAAATGACAGGAGACCTTCATCGTCAGCAAACCAAGTACTCTTTTTCCGATATTATCGGCCATAGTGTACCCCTGCAGCGCGCCGTAGAGATCGCCGAGCGGGTCTCCATCCGGGACGGAAACGTGCTGCTGGTGGGAGAGACCGGGACCGGAAAGGAAATTTTTGCCCAGAGCATCCACTATTCCAGTCCGCGCAAACAAGGAAAATTTGTCTCGATCAACTGCGCCGCCGTGCCGGAGACAC
>JAYFPV010000140.1:0-2503 GCA_034927465.1 Lawsonibacter sp. | reverse complement strand
GTTTGCCGTGAGGGAATCGCCCAGGATCAGATAGGAGCCCTCCTCGCTTAGAGCGAACGTGCAGTTGCCACTGCTATCTGTGACTGCGCTGGTGGAGGAAATCCAGGAGCTGTTGGCTCGGGCGTAAACAGCCAGTGTGTTTGCCACGTCGACCCAATTGATTTGGTTATCCGCACTTGCCCTAACGTTGGCCCCTGAACCTGAAAAATCAGGGGTCAGGACATAGGAAGCACCGGTTTTCTCCAGAACCTGGTAGATATGAAACGTCACGCCAGAAATTGCGGAACCATTATACGTACAGTTAATCGTAATCGAATATGGAGTGCTGTCCGCCAGAGCTACCGTGGTTGTCAGAGAGACAGCGATACACAGTTGCAGAGCCTTATAGAGCAGTTTCTTCAAGACCGGTTTCATATCGGCTTTTCGCCTCCTCCGTCTTTCTCTTGGTGTTTTGCTGTGGCTTTCGGCTTACCCGGAGCAACCAGCAACCAAATCAGTAAAATCAACAAAATGGGGGCCGCAATTACGGGCGCCACCATCAAAGGATCAATTGGCACCGCGTCTGCGGCGATGTAGGTCTCCTCGGGTATCTCTACCCGATGCCCGCGCACCAAAAGCCGCTGTGTGTTGATTCCATAAGGTGTACAGGTAACCAGGGTGCAATAATCCTCATTGGGATCAATGTTCAGAGCCGTGACTTCATCCGGGTTTACGATCAGAATCTGATCAACCTCATAGGTCAGCGTCTCGTGCAGGACCGTAATGGAAAACGTGTCATCGATTTCTATCTGATCCAGATCGGTTAAAAGCTTTGCCGAGGGCAGCCCACGGTGACCGGAAAGCACGCAATGGGTCCCGATCCCGCCCACAGGGAGGGAGGAACCCGCCAGGTGCCCGATGCCGGCTGCCAGCACCGACTCGGAGGTACCATGGTAGATGGGCAGCTGGATGCCCATCTTTTTGATGGAAAGATATCCCATCATACCGTTTCCATCCATATTAAGTGAATTATTATACTCCGCTTCTTCTGCGTCCGTCAAGGTGAAACAGCTCGCACCCTGGTCGAGCAGCTTTTTATTATACGCCTCCGCCGCTTGAAGAGAATCAGAGGTGACTTGCTCCGTCAGATTGCCCATGCATGAGTCGTAACTGGCAACAGCTCGGCTCTGGTGAAAGGAATTGTAGTAATTGCTGACACTGGGGTAGAGCAGCACGGAGAGGCCCACTAAAAAGACAAATATTAAAATCATGGTAGGATAATGCTTTTTCATAGGTCTCTCCCTGCTGCCGACCGGGGGAAGTGAAGCTTCCCTCGGCCGGTGCAGTATTCATTTCCTTGTGGGGAAAATTTGATTACTTTTCGTCCTTCACCCGCTTGCGGGCAATGAGCATAACCCCGGCGCCGGCCGCCAGCGTACCGCCGATGACATAGAAGATCGTGTTACCGATGCCGCCGGTGGAAGGCAGCTCAGCGCCGGTCAGGTTCTTAACATCTGTGCTCAGCGTGGTACTTGCATCCCCGTTGTCCACCGAAACCGTCGGAGAGCCGCTGGCCAGCGCATTGCCGGCAGTCTCATAGCCAGCGGTAATCACAAAGCTGACGGGCGCGGACAGGGCGTTATAACCGTCGGGAGCCTTGGTCTCGTGCAGGTAATAAGTGGTGGAATCGTCCAGGCCTTTGATGGTGATGGAACCCGCAGAAATCGTGGTGACCGTGCCGGCAGTGCCGGAGGGCGCAACCGTATAGGTACCGTTTCCGTTGTCGATCAGCGCGATGGCGGTATAGTCGCTTCCGCCGCTCTCACTCAGCGCAAACGCCGCACCCGTCAGGGCTTCATTTTTGCTGTTCACCTTGTTGACTCCCATGGTAAAGGTCCAGTCGTAAACCGTCACAGGCGTCGTCTTGCCGGTGGTGGGGGTGCTGCCGTCCTCTCCGGTCGCATAGGGATTGTTGCTGTATTCCAGATAAGCGGTGTTGTCATTGTGCCCGGCAGTATAGAGAATTGCGCCTTGATTCAGCGTGGCGCCGTAGTACACATAGAAGTCATCCTCCGTATCGAGGCCGTTAGCAGTGATGAGAGCTTTTACATCGTTAAAGGATACTGTAAAGATCTCAGAATTGCCCGGAGTAGTATTAACCGTATAGGCCGCCGGTGATACTACCGTACCGGTACCCGTGCCATCATTGATCTTAACCACACCGGAGTCGGAATTAAACGTGAGACCGCTGGTCAGGGTATCGTGGATCACATAGGTATAGGAGTCATAGTTGTTGGTGTCGGGCACCGAGGAGATGGTGCGGTACTGTACCGTGTCGCCGATCTGGTTGTCGCCCACTACGCCCCAAGTATCGGATTCATTGTGGAGAATCTGCTTCGTCAGGGTGGGGGCGCTCAGCTTCGGTGTGACAGTTACAGTGGGGTCGGTGGTAGTCAGCGCGACGGAGGCGGTTATCGTGGCGGCTCCATCGTTGGCGGCACCGGTGCCGTAAACCAGATAATAG
>JAYFPV010000300.1:0-2366 GCA_034927465.1 Lawsonibacter sp. | reverse complement strand
TCACGGTCACCTCCCTCCGTTGGCTGGAGCCAAGACTCGCCCGAACCCTGACCGACACAGATGGTACTTTTCTCCCCCACCTCACGCTGGCGCAAACTATGGACTCAGAGGATGTTCGGATTCTTCCGGAATCTCCTTATGACAAAATGCTCCACCCAAACACCTTCCACCGTTCTCTGCTGGTTCCGGAACAGCTGGTGTGGTCGGAAAGTGGAACCGTCCTCTCGCCGGATTTCACCAACGAGGCTTGGGTCTCCGTTTCCTACTATCGTGTTCGGCTCCCCCGGACAGCCCCAATCCTGCTGTCTGGACTGACTGCCGAGTACCGCCAGGAGCTGTCTGCCTTTCAACAGCAACAGGATGATCTGGTGGTCCACACTACCTTTACCATAAATCAGGAGTTTCAGCCCGTCTTCCGTTCGGATTTTGACCAGCTTCTGCTGCTGGAATACCGAACCGACAACGATCCGGTCACCCAGTGTTATGTGGGGCGGATTGGAGCCCAGGTATTCCGGCTGGTCTGCCGTGGAATTCCGGATCCGGACCGCTGTCTGGCGCTGCTGGCCGGACAGATGAGGTAGCTGCACGACGGCAGCGCCATCTAAGTCCACTCCATTCAAAGAAAGGAGTTATCTATGAAGCACGTATATCAGATGATCCCCGTCTCCCTTTACGATATTCCGGGGCTGGAGCGGTGGTTGGAGGAGCAGGCTGACCGTGGCCTCTTCCCCGTTCATTTGGGCTCCTACGCCTCCTTCCGGCGGGACAGCGTACCCGGCACCCGGTTTCGCCTGGAACCCTTCGGCAAACAGGGGACGGAGCCAGCCCCCGACCAGCTGGAGCTGTACCGGGAATCAGGGTGGGAATATACCCTCTCCTTGGGGCGGGTCTACCATCTCTTTTACGCCGTGGACCCGGCCGCCCCGGAGCTGTACACCGATCTGGTCACCCGTGGCTTCTCTCTGGATTGGCTGGCGCAGCGGACACGGAAGGACTTTAAGCGTCTTTTGCTCTCGCCCCTGATCCTGTCTTTGTTCGTCCTTGCGCCTGCTATCCTGTCAGCGTGGATCGTCCACCTTCAGCTTCCATTCCTTCCACAACCTGATTATGCAGCCTTGATGCCCCTCTTCCTCTTGCGATTATCCCCCCTGATTGCCTTTATCCCCTATTTCATCTGGGGCTGGCTGCGGGATCTGGGGCAATTTCGCCTGCTCCTTCGCCTGCGGAAGAATCTGGCCGATGGAATCTATTCTCTTCCTTATACTCCGGCCAATCGGGCGCGGTGGAAGTTTGGAAATCTGGTTCAGATAACCATGACCGCGGTGTTGATCCTTGTCTTTCTTGCGATCACAGTACACGATAGGCCCGTCCCCCTGGAACGCGCCACCCAGCCCTATCTGCCTTTGGAAACCCTTGAGCGGATCTCCCTCACGCCAACCCCAGACTTTCGGGACCAAAAAGAAAATCAGCTCGTCCCTACCCTTACCCCCCTTGCTCCGGTCTATTATTCTGTGGAGCAGAGTGGCTATGACCCCAGGCAGGGCATGAGTGGCGGCTTTTCCCCAGCAGGAGCACCCTATCAATACAGCCCCAGCCTGGACATGACCTATTTTCGCCTTCTCTTCCCCGCCATGGCCCGTTCGGTGGCCGAGGCCCAGATGGCTGAGTACCGACCGCTGAATGTGGAGTATACCTATCATACAGTGGACTATCCCAGCCTGGACCTCGTCATTTTGGCCCGCTCTGATGACGGCATTTCCCAGATGGCCGCCATGGCACGGAACGGGCGAGTGGTGGTGTTCTCCTATCGCGGACTGCAACAGCTGGAGAAGCACCTGGCGCTGCTGGCGGAGATAGTTTTGTAGTAAACCCAGATACAAAAAGAGATGACCGGACTGCCAACGGCAGCCCGGTCATCTCTTGCTGCTGAAAAACGCTTGAGCTAAAGTTTTCGGAGGGAAGGATAATTGGAAATGGAACCGTCAGGGTTCCCCTTCCTGTTCAATCAATACAAATCTCATCACTTTTTGAGACGTGATGAGATTTGCTCAGCCTGTAGACAAAGTCCTTTGGACTTTGTCTACAGGCTGATGACCGGACTGCCAGCGGCAGCCCGGTCATCTCTTTCAATCAATCAGATCCTCAAGCTCTTGGCGGGTATAGCACCCGTTGAGCACCGCCAGCAGGGCGTTGGCACTCATATGCTCGGGCAGCTCCAAGGCCCGTAGCAGGGCAAGGCGCTTCGCACCGCTGTCCGGCCCCCCCGTCAGTCCGGCTTCAAACAGGTCGGCCTTGGTAATAGGCGGACCGGCATCCGGCTCGGACGTCCCCTGGTCCAGAAACGTGGCCCCGGCCCGGCGCAGGGC
>JAYFPV010000415.1:0-7372 GCA_034927465.1 Lawsonibacter sp. | reverse complement strand
AGAATTGGTAGAGCGCCTATCACCATCCCCGCCGGAGTGGAGATCAAGGTGACAGACAACAATGTTGTCACGGTCAAGGGGCCCAAGGGCACCCTGACACAGCAGTTTAACCCCAATATGGCTGTGGCCATTGAGGATGGCGTGCTTCACGTCACCCGGCCGAACGACGCCAAGGAAAATCGTGCCCTTCACGGCCTGACGCGCACCTTGATTCACAACATGGTGGTTGGGGTGACGGATGGTTACACGAAGTCGCTGGACGTCAATGGCGTTGGCTATCGTGTGGCGAAGGAAGGCAATAAGCTGGTTATGAACCTGGGCTTTTCCCACCAGGTCGTTGTGGAAGAAGTTCCCGGCATCACCGTCGAGGTTCCCGGTCCCAACAAGATTGTGATTCTCGGCTGCGACAAGCAGCAGGTGGGCCAGTTTGCCGCCGAAGTGAGAGAGAAACGTCCTCCCGAACCCTATAAGGGCAAGGGCATCAAGTATACCACCGAGGTCGTCCGCCGCAAGGCTGGTAAGACCGGAGCGAAGAAGTAAAAAGGAGGTGTGCCACTATGATTAACAGACCCGATACCCGCGCTCAGCGGCTGAAGCGCCATAAACGTGTGCGTGCGAAGATTTCCGGCACGCCCGAGTGTCCCCGTTTGAATGTGTTCCGCAGTGGAGCCAATATCTATGCCCAGATCATCGACGATGTGAACGGCGTAACCCTGGCTTCCGCTTCTTCCCTGGAGAAGGATTTCAAAGCAGAAGGCACCAAGTCCGATGCCGCGAAGCAGGTTGGCATCCATGTGGCTGAGCGTGCCAAGGCCAAGGGTATTGAAAACGTGGTCTTTGACCGCGGCGGCCATGTTTATCACGGCCGTGTAAAGGCTCTGGCTGAGGGCGCCCGCGAGGGCGGCCTGCAATTCTAAGGGAGGAGGAAGACGATAAATGGCTAGATTTGAGAGAGAACCCAGCGAGTTTACTGAGAAGCTGGTCTATCTGAACCGCGTATCCAAGACTGTGAAGGGCGGCCGCGTGAGCAAGTTCTCCGCTCTTATGGTGGTAGGCGACGAGAAGGGGCGCGTGGGCTTTGGCCTGGGCAAGGCCGCTGAGGTTCCCGAAGCCATCCGGAAGGGCATCGAGGATGCCAAGAAGAACATGATTACCGTGCAGCTGTCCGGCACGACCATTCCTCATGAGGTGATTGGTGAGTTTGGCGCCGGCCGTGTGCTGATGAAGCCGGCTGCCCCCGGTACCGGCGTCATCGCCGGCGGCCCTGTCCGTGCCGTAATGGAAGCCATCGGAATTAAGGACATCCGTACCAAGTGTCTGCGCTCCAACAATCCGCAAAACGTGGTCTCCGCGGCTTTCGAGGGCCTGAAGGCCCTTCGCAGCCCCGAGCAAGTGGCCCGGATCCGCGGCAAGAGCGTGGAAGAGATCATGGGATAAGGAGGCCTTCACAATGACTAATTTGAACATCAAGCTGGTCAAGAGCCTGAACGGCCGGATTGCCAAGCATAAGGCGACCGCCGAGGCACTGGGCCTTCGGAAAATTGGTGACAGCACCGTGCAGCCCGATAACGAGGCTACTCGCGGGAAGATTGCCCACATCGGATACCTGCTCCAGGTCACCGAGGAAAACGGAAAGGAGGCGTGAGAAAATGAATCTGCATGAACTTTCCCCCGCCGCCGGGTCCACCGCCAAGGCATATCGCAAGGGCCGCGGCGCCGGCTCCGGCAATGGCAAGACTGGTGGCCGCGGCCACAAAGGCCAGAAGGCCCGCTCTGGCGGCGGTGTCCGCGTGGGCTTTGAGGGCGGCCAGATGCCGCTTGTGCGCCGGGTGCCTAAGCGCGGGTTCCACAACATTTTTGCCAAGCCCCTGGAGGCCATTAATGTCTCAGCCCTGGAACAGTTTGCGGACGGTGCTGTGGTCAATGCCCAGGTCCTGCTGGAGAAGGGAATCCTCTCCAAGTGTGAGTATGGCGTTAAGATCCTGGGCAGCGGCAGCCTCACCAAGAAGCTGACCATTCAGGCTTCCGCCTTCTCCGCCTCCGCGAAAGAAAAGATTGAAGCTGCAGGTGGTAAGGCGGAGGTGGTCTGATTATGATTCAGACAATCCGTAACGCATGGGCAGTACCTGAACTGCGCAAGAAAATTCTGTTTACGGTCTTTGTGCTTCTGGTCTTCCGCCTAGGGTCTGCCATTCCAGTTCCATATATTGACTCCTCCGCCTTGGAACTGCACCTGCAGAATCAAAGTGGCACCATTCTGGGCCTGATGAATGCCATGAGCGGTTCTGCGTTCTCCATGGCAACCATTTTTGCCCTGTCTGTCCAGCCCTATATCAACAGCTCCATTATCATCCAGCTGCTGACCGTGGCCATTCCCGCTTTGGAGCGCCTGGCTAAGGATGGCGGTGAGGAAGGACGCAAGAAGATTGCCGCCATTACCCGGTATACCACAGTGGGCATCGGCCTGCTTCAGGGCTTTGGTTATTACTCCCTCATTAAGAGCTATAATCTGATTGAGACGGGAAGCATGAACGCGATTTGGGTTGGCATTGTCATTGTCCTGTCCTTTACCGCCGGATCTGCGTTTATGATGTGGTTGGGCGAACAGATTACCGAGTTTGGCGTTGGCAACGGGATTTCTGTTCTTCTGTTCGCCGGCATTGTCTCCCGGTTTCCCCGGATGGTTCGGGATGCCGTGTCCGGAGTGAGTATCTGGTCGGGAGTTCAAAAGGGAACCGTTACGGTAGATTCTCTGGTGAGCGCCGGCTACACTGCCGAGCAGGCCCAGGCCCAGGTCAATTTGGCTCTGGCTCCCTGGATGGTGCCCGTGATTGTGTTTGGTTTGCTGGCGTTGGTGGTTTTCATCGTGTTCATCTCCAACGCGGAGCGGCGTCTGCCGGTTCAGTATGCCAAGCGGGTAGTTGGCCGGAAAATGTACGGCGGCCAATCAACCCATATTCCTATGAAGGTGAACATGTCCGGCGTTATGCCCATCATCTTTGCTCAGTCCATTGCCTCCCTGCCTGCCACCGTTGGTGCGTTTGTGGGCTGGACGACCGACAACAGCGGCATGATGCGGTTGTTTGACACCAGCAGACCGTTCTACAGCATTTTGTATTTCTTCCTCATCATCGGCTTCAGCTACTTCTACGCGACGATGCAGTTTAACCCCATTGAAGTGTCGAATAACTTGAAGAAGAATGGTGGATTTATTCCCGGCTTCCGGCCCGGAAAGCCGACTACCGACTTTATTTCCAAGGTTCTAAGCAAAATTACCATGTTTGGCGCACTGTATCTGTCCGTTGTTGCGATTGCACCCATTATCACTGGCAATATTTTTGGGTACAGGTCTCTGGCAATCGGTGGTACATCCGTCATCATTGTGGTAGGTGTTGCGCTGGAAACGGTCAAACAGATGGAGGCCCAGATGCTCATGCGGCACTATAAGGGCTTCTTGGAGTAAGAAGGGGCTGGAGATATGGGAATGAAGCTGATTTTGCTGGGCGCACCCGGCGCCGGCAAAGGGACGCAGGCTGAGATTCTCAGTGCCAAGCTGGGCATCCCAACCATCTCCACAGGTAATATACTCCGCGCCGCCATCAAAAACGGGACTCCCACTGGGTTAGAGGCTAAGGCCTATATGGACGCCGGCAAACTGGTGCCCGATTCTGTGATTATTGGAATCGTGTTGCAGCGGCTGGGGCAGCCAGATTGTGCCAACGGGTTTATCCTGGACGGGGTGCCCCGCACCATTGCTCAGGCGGAAGCTCTGGATGCCGCAGGCCTCATCTTTGATCATGTGATTTCCATCGAAATCTCCGACGGAGAGATTGAAGAACGCATGAGCGGCCGCCGTGTGTGTGCTTCTTGTGGCGCACCCTATCACGTAAAAGCACGCCCGCCTAAGACGGATGGCGTGTGCGACACCTGCGGCGGACCGCTGATTCAGCGGGACGACGATAAGGTGGAGACGGTTCGGCACCGTTTAGACGTCTATCACGCGGAAACAGAACCCCTGAAGGGCTACTACGAGGGAAAAGGTATCCTGTCCCCTGTGGCCAATCAGGTTACGATTGAAGGCACGACTCAAGTCATTATGGAGGCTCTGGGCATCTGATGGGATTGGAAATGATTTCAATAAAATCCCCGCGAGAGATTGAGGCCATGCGGCGGGCCGGACGAATTACTGCGCAGGCTCGCGCTCTGGCTGGGTCCATGGTGGCCCCAGGCATTACGACCCATGAGATCGACACGGCGGTGCGACGCTTTATTGAGAGCCACGGAGCAAAGCCCTCCTTTTTGGGCTACGCAGGATATCCCGCTTCGGCATGTATTTCAGTGAATGAAGAAGTGATTCACGGCATTCCAGGTCCCCGGAAGCTGAAGGAAGGCGATATTGTCAGTGTTGACGTGGGTGCCTACATCGGAGGCTTTCACGGCGACTGTGCCGGAACCTATCCCTGCGGCAAGGTGAGCGATGAGGCTATGAAATTGATCCAGGTCACCGAACGCAGCTTTTGGGAAGGCATTAAATATGCCAAACAGGGCTGCCGGGTGTCAGACATTGGGCATGCAGTTCAGGAGTATGTGGAGGCCAACGGTTTCTCCGTGGTTCGGGACTTTGTGGGGCACGGCGTGGGCGCCAAGATGCATGAGCCTCCTGAGGTTCGCAACTTCGGGCCTGCGGGCCACGGGCCGCGGCTTCTGCCTGGTATGACCATTGCAGTTGAACCCATGGTGAATGCCGGAGACTGGCAGGTTAAAGTGCTGCCCGATGGTTGGACCACTGTCTCCCTGGACGGCTCGCTTACTGCACACTACGAAAACAGCATCCTGATCACTGACGGTGAGCCTGAAATTTTCACCGTAACCGGAGAGTGACCCCATGGAAAACTACACCGGCCGGATCGTCCGCGCCGAAGCGGGACGGGATAAGAACGGACTGTTTGTTGTAGTGGGTATGGCGGGACCCTATCTGTTGCTGGCCAACGGCAGGCGGCGGAAAGGGATAAAACCCAAGCAAAAGAAGCTGGGCCATGTTTGTTCCCTGAACCAGGACGGATTTGACCACCCAGCCATAGGGAAGCTGAAACAAGGAGAACCGGTGTCTGACCGGGAACTGAGACGGGCGCTGGCCGCCTTCAAGGAGGGAATCACGCTTGGCTAAAGACGATATGATCGAGTTGGAAGGAATCGTCACAGAATCTCTGCCCAACACCACATTCCATGTGGATATCGGAAACGGCCACATCATCCTGGCACATATTTCCGGCAAGTTGCGGATGAATTTTATCCGCATTTTGCCCGGCGACAAGGTGACAGTTCAGATGTCGCCTTACGACCTCACCCGAGGCCGAATTACTTGGCGTTCGAAGTAAGAACGTCGGAAATATACACGACCGGATGTTCCCGGGGCCTTGCCTCCGGAACACCGGGGCCATTCAGGCATTCAGGAGGTTTTAACAATGAAAGTCAGACCGTCCGTGAAGCCCATGTGCGAGAAGTGCAAAGTTATTAAGCGCAAGGGCAAAGTCATGGTAATTTGCGAAAACCCCAAGCATAATCAGAGACAAGGTTAATTGGAGGTGCTGTAATAAATGGCTCGTATTGCCGGTATTGACCTGCCGAGAGAAAAGAGAATTGAGATCGGCCTCACTTATATCTACGGCATTGGGCGCATCAGCGCCAACAAAATCCTGGCCAAGGCCGGGATTAGCCCCGACACCCGCGTAAAGGACTTGACCGAGGATGACGAGGACAAGCTGCGTGAGGTTATTGGCCGTGAACATGTTGTGGAAGGCGATCTGCGCCGCAATGTAGCGATGGACATCAAGCGGCTGACCGAAATTGGCTGCTACCGTGGCACACGTCACCGTAAGGGACTGCCTGTCCGCGGCCAGCGCAGTAAGACGAACGCCCGTACCCGCAAGGGTCCCAAGCGTACCGTCGCCAACAAGAAGAAGTAAGGAGGGATAAGCAATGGCTACTGCTACCAAGGGCAAGAAAGTGGTGCGTAAGCGCCGCGAACGTAAAATCATTGAGAAGGGCCAGGTGCATATCCGCTCTTCCTTCAATAATACCATGGTTACTGTTACCGATGTACAGGGCAACGCCCTGTCCTGGGCCTCCTCTGGCGGCCTGGGGTTCCGTGGTTCCCGTAAATCGACTCCCTATGCCGCTCAGACGGCTGCCGAGACCGCTGCCAAGGCTGCGATGGAGTATGGCCTGAAGACCGTGGAGGTCTTTGTGAAGGGCCCCGGTGCCGGCCGCGAAGCTGCTATCCGGGCACTGCAGGCCGTGGGTCTGGAGGTCACCATGATCAGGGACGTGACCCCTGTTCCCCACAACGGCTGCCGTCCCCCGAAGCGCCGCCGCGTCTGATCTGAGAAGGAGGTTTTTGACACATGGCTAGAAATATGCAGCCCATCGCCAAGCGGTGCAAGGCACTGAACTTGTCTCCCGCTACCATGGGCTATGCCAAAAAAGACACCAACCGCAACCCGAAGGGCCAGATGCGCAAGAAGCAGTCAGAATATGCGACGCAGCTGACCGAGAAGCAGAAGGTCAAGTTTGTTTACGGCATTATGGAGAAGCAGTTTCATATGTATTATGAGAAGGCTTCCCACATGCAGGGTAAGACAGGTGAGAACTTGCTGACCCTCATAGAGCATCGCCTTGACAACGTGGTATATCGTTTGGGCTTTGCAAAGACCCGCCGCGAAGCGCGCCAGCTGACCACCCATGGCCATTTCACCGTCAATGGGCAGCGGGTAGATATCCCCTCTTACCTGGTGAAAGTTGGCGACGTGATTGAAGTGCGGGAGAAGAGCCGTTCTTCCGTCAAGTTTAAGGGATTCCTGGGAGAGGACGCGCCCATGGTCGTTCTGCCCAAGTGGTTGACCCGTGACAAAAATACCCTCCAAGGGACCGTCGTTGCGATGCCCACTCGGGATGACATCGACTTCCCCGTGGAAGAGCACCTCATCGTCGAGCTGTATTCTAAGTAATTTTTGGTTGCCAAGCCTCTCTGCCCCGGTTGGAGAGGCTTGGCAGAGCAAACTTAGACAACCCTCAGATATTGGTGAGCTGAATGAGGCGGCGAGAGAGCGCCGCCGAGAAAAGGAGGGTATCCTAGCATATGGTAGAAATCGAACGGCCCCGCATCGAATGTATGGAAAATCCCGGAGATGCTTTCTACGGAAAATACGTAGTAGAACCCCTGGAGCGAGGCTATGGCACTACGTTGGGCAACTCCCTGCGCCGGATTTTGTTGTCCTCTCTGCCTGGTACCGCGGTGACCTCCATCAAGATCGCCGGTGTCCAGCACGAGTTTACCACCATCCCGGGCGTGAAGGAAGATGTGACAGAAATC
>JAYFPV010000067.1:0-4838 GCA_034927465.1 Lawsonibacter sp. | reverse complement strand
TTTGGGGGTTGAGCAGAGCTGTGGAATAGAAAGTGATATCCATGATTCATTCAGCCGAACGAGCAACAAGGCAAGCCGGGCACCTCACCGTTGGAGAGATGTATCCGACTTGTCTTGTTTGTTTATTGAGCTTGTTCACCGGACAGTTGTGCCCCATTTTATTTCTGCGCTTTTCGCATTGAACAAATCAAATACGCACACAGATCCAATGGATCTGTGTGCGTATTTTACGATTTGATAGAGGCTGAGCGGTTCAATACGTTTGGTATTCGCGAAACCGGTTTCATTGTTTAACGCCGATTGTCGTACACTGCTTTTAGCCTAGCCATTGCGCGAGTCAATGCGGCCTGCGCGCTGTAATATTCCTGAATGCTTGCTTTCTGACGCAGCCGCTCCTGTGCGCGTTCCTTTGCGGCCTCTGCGCGTCGCAGGTCAATCTCTTCCGGATGCTCGGCCGCTGAAACCAGAAGGATGGTTCGGTCGGGCTTGATTTCGGCAAACCCCCTTGTGACGGCTGCAACATGCCACGTTCCTTCCACTTTGTAGCGCAGCTCCCCCGGCTCGATTGCGGTTGTGACCGGCTCATGGCCGGCTTCCACGCCGTAGGACCCATCAAGGATGGGCATAATAAGTGATTCGGCTTGGCCGGAAAAGAAGGTCCGGTTTGGAGTGTAAATCTCCAGCGTGAAGCTTGACACTCACACCACCCCCAGTTTGCGCGCTTTCTCCGCCACCTCGTCGGCTGAGCCGACCATGCTGAAGGCGGCCTCAGGATATTTGTCGAGTTCACCGCCAAGAAGAGCTTCAAAACTCTTCAGCGTATCCTCAATTTTTACATATTTTCCTTCCAGCCCCGTAAAGGTTTCGGCCACGAAGAGAGGCTGGGAAAAGAACTGCTGAATGCGCCTGGCTCGCTCCACCGCTTTGCGGTCGTCGGGGGAAAGCTCCTCCATGCCGAGAATGGCAATGATGTCCTGCAGCTCGCGATAGCGTTCCAGCACAACCTGAACGCCACGGGCAATCTTGTAGTGCCGTTCGCCCAGAACTTCTGGCCCGAGAATACGGGAAGTGGACTCCAGCGGATCCACCGCAGGGTAAATGCCCATCTCCACAATCTTGCGCGAAAGAACGGTCGTTGCGTCCAAATGGGCAAACGTAGTGGCAGGCGCCGGGTCCGTCAGATCGTCGGCGGGAACGTAGACCGCTTGAACGGAGGTGACAGCTCCATTTTTTGTCGATGTGATGCGCTCCTGCAGACCACCCATCTCGCTGGCCAGAGTTGGTTGATAGCCAACGGCGGAGGGCATGCGGCCCATCAGTGCCGAGACCTCGCTTCCAGCCTGAACGAAACGAAAGATATTGTCAATGAACAGCAGCACGTTTTGCTTTTGCACGTCTCGAAAATATTCCGCCATAGTGAGCCCGGTCAGCGCCACGCGCATGCGGGCTCCGGGCGGCTCATTCATCTGTCCGAACACCAGCGCGGTTTTGGAGAGGACGCCGGACTCGGCCATTTCATGCCAGAGATCGCTGCCCTCGCGGGTGCGCTCGCCCACGCCGGTAAAGATGGAGTAGCCGCCGTGCTCGGTGGCAATGTTGTGAATCAGTTCCTGGATGAGGACAGTTTTGCCGACACCGGCGCCGCCGAACAGGCCGATCTTTCCGCCGCGGGCATAGGGCGCCAGCAAGTCAATGACCTTGATGCCGGTTTCAAACACGTCGATGACCGGACTTTGTTCCTCAAACTTTGGTGGCTGGCGATGGATTGACCACCGCTCCTTGGCGTCCACAGGCCCCTTTTCGTCCACAGGATCACCGAGCACATTGAACATGCGGCCCAACGTGATTTCTCCCACGGGCACAGTAATGGGGCCGCCTGTGGTCTCAACCTCGGCCCCACGGGCCAAGCCCTGACTTTGGGCCAGCATAATGCATCGGACTGTATTGTTGCCCACGAACTGAGCCACTTCCATCACGCGGCGCTCTCCGTCCACTTGGACACAAAGCGCGTCACGCATGGCAGGCAGTGATCCGCCGGAAAACTCCACGTCTACAACGGGACCCATCACCTGAACGATTTTTCCTTTCATGTCTTCACACCTTTCGGGTAAAAGAGGTGCGGCAGCGCCGTACCCGTCAACTTTCGTCCACCCGGGCACCGCCCACCACCTCGGTAATCTCTTGGGTGATTGCTGCCTGACGGACGCGATTATAAGTCAGATTCAGGCTTTTGAGCATTTTTTGGGCATTTTTTGAAGAAGAGTTCATTGCTGTCATGCGGGCATTTTGCTCGCTGCAGAACGATTCCACCAGCGCTCCGAAGATCATGCCACTCAGGTAACTGGGAACCAGCCGATCCATGACCGCTGTTTCGGAGGGCACGTATTTCACCGTTTCACTGAGTCGATCCGCCGGTACCAGGTCCATCTGAAAAAGTTCCCGTTCAAGTGGAAAAAGCTTAATTGCCACGGGCTCCATCACCATAGCGTTTACCATCCGGGTGTAAAGGAGAAAAACATCGTCTAGATGCCCGTCTCGGAAAAGATTCAGACAGACGTCACAAATCTCCCGCGCCCGTGCCAAGGTTGGATCCTGCGCGGTATACATGAATTCGCCGTCCACGCGGATGTTGCGATGGGCAAACCAGATCCGTCCGGCCTGGCCAACGATAAACAGAGAGGGATTTGCTACGCCGGCAAGCTGCGTCTCTGCCAGCTTGAGCACGTTGTGGTTATAAGCTCCGCACAGGCCCTTGTCACCCGTTATAACGATATAGCCAACCTGGCGCTCTTCTGGACTCTTCTCCCGGCGGAGGTCAAAATAGGGGTGATTAATCTCAGGGGAATGATAGAGAATGTCGGAGATGGTAGAGGAGATTTTATTGAAATAGGGTAGCGTGTCATCCAACTGCTTTTTGGCCTTTCGCAGGCCGGCGGATGCAATCAGATACATCGCGTTGGTAATTTTCAGTGTCTCCTGCACACTTTTGATATGATTGCGTACCTCCTTGATGGCTACCATAAGGGGCTCACCTGCTTCTTGTAGGTGCTAAGTGCCGTGCGTATGGCCTCAACTGTGGGTCCGGAAAGCTCACTGCTGGTCTGAATTGCGTCCATCACGTCGGCGTGGTCGCGATCCATCAGAGCCGCAAAGTCGTTTACAAATTCGATTATGTGAGATATCGGAACATCGTCCAGTAGTCCGTTTGTGGCGATATAAAGGATCACGGCCTGCCGCGCCACGCGCATGGGGTGGTAGAGCGGCTGCTTTAGAATTTCAATCAATTTCCGTCCATGGTCCAGCGTCTGTTGCGTAGACTTGTCCAGGTCGGAAGAAAATTGCGTGAAGATTTCAAGCTCACGAAAACGTGCAAGATCAATGCGCAGTGTGCCAGCCGATTTTTTAATGGCTCGCGTCTGCGCGGTGCCGCCCACACGGGAAACCGAAAGTCCAACGTTGATGGCGGGGCGCTGGCCGGAGGCAAAGAGCTCCGTCTCCAGATAGATCTGGCCGTCGGTGATAGAGATGACGTTGGTTGGAATATAGGCGGACAAATCCCCGGCCAGGGTTTCAATAATGGGCAGCGCGGTCATGGAGCCGCCACCGTATTCCTCGGTCAGTCGGCACGCCCGCTCCAGTAGACGGGAGTGGAGGTAGAACACGTCACCGGGATAGGCCTCGCGCCCGGGGGAGCGCTTTAAAAGCAGGGAGAGTGCGCGGTAGGCGACGGCATGTTTGGAAAGGTCATCATAGATGATGAGTACGTCTTTCCCTTTTGACATGAAATATTCGCCCAGTGCGGCACCCGCATAGGGAGCGACGTACTGCATAGAGGCCGGTTCACTTGCGGAGGACACAATAATTACGCTGTAATCCATTGCCCCATGCTTTTCAAGGGTATTCTGAATCCCGGCCACGGTAGAGGCCTTCTGACCGATCGCCACATAGATGGCGATGACGTTTTGCCCCTTCTGATTGAGAATGGCGTCCACCGCAACCGCGGTTTTGCCGGTTTGGCGGTCGCCGATAATCAGTTCCCGCTGTCCGCGGCCGATGGGTACCATGGAATCAATGGCGAGAATGCCGGTCTGAAGCGGAACCGTGACGGGCTTGCGGGTGACCACGCCGGGTGCCTCGTGCTCGATGGGGCGCGTTTCCGTGGCCTGAATGGGCCCTTTCCCGTCGAGCGGTTCGCCAATCGCGTTGACGACGCGGCCAATCATCGCTTCCCCGACCGGAATGTCGGCGGGACGGCCCAACCGGCGAACCACCGTGCCCTCGTGGATGTCGGAGTCTAGGCCGAGCAAGATCACGCCCACAGTGTCCCGTTTGAGGTCAAGAATCATGCCATGAACGCCGTTTTCAAATTCCACCAGTTCGCCGTAGGTCGCGTTGGTAAGGCCGTAGATGGTGGCAATCCCGTCTCCAACCTCAAGCACGGTGCCGGTCTCAGTTCGGTTGGTCTTGATGTCATATCCTTGAATCTCTTCCCTGAGGACAGAGACAATTTCTTCTGGTTTCCCGCTCATGGGATGTTCACCTCTTCCAAATGACGTGCCAAGGCCAGAAGTTCACCGCGGATGCTCCGGTCATAGGTCATGCCTTCCATGTTTAAAATAAAACCGCCCAGCAGCTCGGGATCCAGGCGGATTGTGAGTCGGACCTCAGACTTGTGGTGCAGCTTGCATAATGCCGCCTTGATTTGCTCCTGGCGTCCGGCATCGGGCTCTCTCACACAAGTCATGACGCATTCCGCCGCGTTTTTCTCGCGCAGATCCAGCACGTGATATTCCTGCAGAATCTCCGGCAAAAGGGACATTCGTCCCCGCTGAGTAAGC
>JAYFPV010000025.1:0-2190 GCA_034927465.1 Lawsonibacter sp. | reverse complement strand
CCTTGGCGTCAGCTTCATCTTCTTGTTCACCTTTCTCATATAAGTGTATTATATCAGTGTTTCTTTTGGCCTAAAATGCCAAAGCGCGTCATAATACATGCGGAAAAAATGTTTGTGGTTATCCCTTTGAGTCAGCCAGATAAGGCAGAGCGACACAGCCAACCGGTCAAACAGATTGGAACAGAAGGTGCGCCTGAAAGCGAAAGCAGTACTCATCAAGATAAGTGTCTAAATTCTTGCTTGGCAAGCCAAGGTAGGTGCCAAGCGCAAAAGCCTTTGCGTTACTAATTGCAATGTGAATCCAGTACAGTAGGCCGTTGTCTGGATTATTCACAGCCGGTTCGTGGTCATAGGCAGTCAGAGCCGGAGCATGGCTGCGGTGCAAAACGGTTCCTGCCATTACGGTGATTTGATGATGGCCCCCGGCACACTGGATTGCTCCATCGGCCAGCCGGTAATAGTGTGTTTCACCACATTTTGGGCATCTGAAACGGCCAGCGCATAAAGTTGCCAAGGACATGACTTTGGCTTTTAGCATGACGCTTTCCCTCATTTTTCGATATCATGCCTTCAGTTTAAACGTCTGATCTACTTGGCCGACTCAAGGGGATACCCACTTTGTTTTATTATAGCGCAGAACGGAAGCATGGATAGGATAGGGTTACAAAAATGAGCAGAATGGAATGCCATATTCCGGTATTCTGCCGATTTGAATATAAAATCAGCCTGGAAATTTTGTTTCCAGGCGGGCTTGTTTGACGTATTCCAGGATTCCATATTCCGTGCCTAATATGATTGTTCAAATCTATTTGTATTCAAAAATTCTGTGTGGCGGACTGGAGTCCCCATAATTTCGAATTTCTCATGATGCGGCCCAATAGCTGGTTTTAGCACGCCAGCCTCTCCAACATCTCTATACCCATCAGGCGAAGGGCGATCGGAAGCGGGAAATTGAGAAGTTAAAGAAAATACCGTGGTTTGAATTTTTAAAAAAGGATATTGAGTACGGGAAAGTATTCCCTACCCTCCGGTATAAAAGCGAAATTGATTTTTACTATCGGGGCGCGCTACTTTGTAAATATAAAGGGAATCTAAAAGGAGAACCAACGACAAGTAGAAATAAAGGGCCTTTTAATCCCGAAAATCGGGATGATTACAAAAAGACGAAAGAAAGCTGTGAGGAATGGGGCAAGAAAGCAAGCGGTGAAGCCAATACCGATACCCGCCGTGGCCGTGATGCCGGTGGTTTTCAGAACGTCCTGAATAATCGTCATCACCAGTTCTCTGGCGGTACAGCGATAGGTAGCAAGATAATTTGTGACGTCCATGAATACCTCGTCGATGGAATAAACGTGGATGTCCGTGGGCGCTACATATTTGAGATAGATGTTGTAGATCTCCGTGCTGCGCTTCATGTAAAGCGCCATCTGCGGCGGCGCAACAAGATAATCCAGCGCCAGCAAGGGATTTGCTTTTACCTCGGGATCGTGGCTGGAAGCGCCGGTGAGCGTCCGCCCCGGCGCACGTCTTTTGCGCAGGGCGTTTACCTCCCGAACCTTCTGTACCATCTCAAAGAGCCTTGCCCGTCCCGGCACGCCCGAGGCTTTTAGGGACGGCGAAACCGCCAGACAGATGGTTTTCTCCGTCCGGCTCTTGTCCGCCACCAACAGATTCGTTTGCATCGGGTCGAGTCCGCGCTCGATGCACTCGACTGAGGCATAAAATGACTTGAGATCAATGGCGATATATGCTTTTTGCCTGTTTGTTCCCATCGGTATTTTTCCTCAATTGTTCCAGCAGCCCCCGGCATCCGGCCTCAATCGCCTGCCATGTTGCGTTGAAGTCGCGGGTATACCAGGGGTCGGGGATATCGCTCTGTCGGCCCGCAAATTCCGGCAACAGGTGTTGCTGTCACAGGCAAGGCCGTTGAAGCGGTCGATTGCCCCGGTGAGGGAATCGGTGTCATGCTATTGTTTCTTGCGTGGGGATGGCTCAGATGCTATACTGAACTCACAGACTAATCGGAATTTGACACGGACTGTGTTTATTTAGTGGGAGGGACTATATGAGTGAATTGAACTACCAATCCCTTAACGATTGTCACGAGAGCGGTTTGTTAAATATATGGGCAGATGCGGATGTAATAAGATACACAAATATGAGGCTGCCTTGCACTTTAGAAGATATTAG
>JAYFPV010000223.1:0-5388 GCA_034927465.1 Lawsonibacter sp. | reverse complement strand
CGCAATTAAAATTACAGGAACCAGAATAGGGGCCATGGCGGCTAAAACATTTGGAAGCCCTGCTTCCTGAATCATAAGGTTGTGGTAATCTGTGTTGTCAATTTCCTCCACGCCGATGACATAGTCCTCTCTGGGAGAAATGCTTTCTTTGGCCACCCAATTGCGCAGTAAAAGCCAGGTAAGCATATAGGCAAGAAAGGAGATGACGATGCCCCACAAGATAACCATGCCGACATCGGCGTTCAGAAGGACAGCCACGGCAAGGATGCCGGGAGTGGGCGGAACCATGGAATGGGTCAGGGAGGAGCCAAGACAGGTGAACGAAGCCATTGTGGACATGGAGCGTTTGTCACGTTTAGCAATAACGGATGAAATGGGAGCCATCAATACCTGTGTTATGTCGCCAAAAACAGGGATTGACATGATATAGGCTGCCATACCGGTGGAGAGTTCAAGGTTTTTTCCACGAAACAGTTTGATGAAGAAGTTTACCATGGACTTAGCGGAACCGGAATCGCGGATTCCCTGTGCAATGATGGAGCCAAAGATGATCGTGCAGCCGATACTGCCCAGGGTTCCACCAAATCCAGTGGTAAAAGTTGAAATTGTATCAGAGACACTGTAGCCCATTAGGACGCCGGCGAGCATACCGCCCACAAATAAAGAGAGAACAGGGTGTATATTGAGCTTGACTATCATAAAAATCAGCACAGCAACAGCAATTATGATCGCAATAATAAACTGTATCATAGTTCCTTCTCCTTTATTTTAGTACTTGTGGGTTTACGATATTGTATGGCCTGCCTCCTTCCAAAACACTGACAATTCCACTTAGGGCTTCTTTTGCCATGCCGAGCCTGGCCTTCATGGTTAAACTGGCGACGTGAGGTGTAAGGACCACGTTATCCAGCTCCTTGAGTTCCGAAGGAACATTTGGCTCGAACTCGTACACATCAAGACCGGCGCCCTTGATAACCCCGTTCTTCAGAGCAGTGACGAGGTCAGCCTCGTCCACAATGGGACCTCTGGCACAATTAATTAGGTAAGCGTCAGCCTTCATTTTTTTTATGGTTTCCAGGTTGAAGAGATGGTGGTTCTCCGGAATATATGGCATGTGCAGTGAAACACAGTCCGCCGTGTGAAGTACCTGGTCAAATTCCATATATGTAACGCCAAAATCCTTTTCCACTTCCGGCTTTGCACGGAACATATCGTAGTAGATCACATTCATACCAAGTCCTTGCGCTTTTCTGCACACCAGCTTACCAATGCGCCCAAACCCCAAAATACCGAGGGTGCGGCCTGTGATTTCGCTGTTGCGGGCTGAAAACATGGGAGCATTCCAGATACCGGAACGAACTTCACGATCATAGCGGCTAATTCCGCGCATGACGGCTGCCATAAGCGCTATGGTGTGCTCGGCCGTAGCATCGGTCACCTGGGTTGGTGTGTTGATGACCGCAATTCCCTTTTCTGTAGCGTATTTCCAATCGATATTGTCATAGCCTACGCCAAAGTTTGCAATCGCCTTCAGATTCTTGCCGGCATCCAGAATTGCTTTATCGCCCTTATTGGAAAGAATAAAATAAGCGTCATATGTAGGAACCATCTTCAATGCTTCCTCGTACGACAGAGGACTTTCTGGAATTGTGAGCTCGTATTGATTGCGGTATTCAGCCACACATTCCGCCGGAACGGGGTAGGAAAACAATATTTTCTTCATGGCTCATGCACTTCTTTCTTGGTAATACGAGTGGTTAAAATGTTTTTGTCAAATCAAAAACAGCTTTGCAAGGGCCGTTCCAGTAAGCCATTTGGTTTCGGAACTCATCGCCAATGCAAAAATGCCGCACACCCAGGCTCTTGTAATATTCGGCCTTTTCCAGTGTGTCGCATTCACAGCGAGGTGCGACTCCGTGGTCCAAGGCAATTGCGATCATTCTCTCCTCAACTTTCTGTACCTCTTGGCGGTGGTCCTTCACATCCCAACCACAGCTCATGCAGTAGTCCGAGGGGCCAAACTGAACCATATCCACTCCGGGGATGGAACAGATCTCTTCCAGGTTTGCCATTGTTTCCTGCTTTTCCACCATAAAAGCTTTCACAGTGTCTTTTACCATACTGGCATATTTCATTTGTGAATGGTGTGGCTGATATCCGATCCAACGATTGTTGGGGTAGCCAAAGCGCCCACCAAATTCGGGGCAATCTGGATTTACGGCAAAGAGGGTCTCCTCGACTTCCTTTGCGGTTTTGTGGTCGGTAAAGAGTACCGACTGAAAGCCGGCTGCCATCGCACGCTGCGCGACATAAAAACGATTTTGCAAGTCTACCTTAATCATGGAACTGATGCCGCTGACCTCACAGGCGCGTGCCAGATTTTCCAGGTCGTACTGGGTGAAGGGGGCGTACTCTGCCACAAATTCAATGTAGTCGAAATTTCCGGTGGAAGCGCAGGCTTCAACCATGACTGGCCAAGTGCTCCAAATACGTGTGGCCATTGAAGGACGATTCTCATTCAAGAGCTTGCGAAACAGATTTTCTTTCATCATGTACCTCCCGGCAAATTGCCAAACTGTTTTTGTTTATAATTGCTAAATAAGTTCTGGTGATACAAATTTTCCTATGTAAACAGTATAATCCATCCCTTTTCAGACGTCGATTACTTAACCGATTGCGTTACGTTCCAAAATTGACCAATTTTTACCAATGGAAGATTTGATAACGTGAAATTGTTATGCATAATTACTTGATAACGATTCTGGCTTGAAAATAAAAGAATTGGAGCAAATAATTGGAAAAAAATTTCATGCGTTGGAGGAAGTCATGCAAAGGCTTTTTTGCAGATACGTTCCAGTGAATATGTCCAATCTTTACATTATAAATTTCATAATTTTACTTGGACAGAAAATTCGCTTTGAGCTTGCATGTAATGTGTGATAATATTGTGGCAAATTCAATAAAAAAACGGATTTATGTGTATTTTTTGGCGCTTTGACAAGAATTCGGTTGGAGTTTGGGACAGGCAGTTCGGAGGTGTAAAAAATTATGTCGGATCAACAGTACACGCCCCTTAAGCTACGAAGTACAGTCGATCAATATGAATACAACATTGCATTTTATCGAGAGGGTAAAAATTCCGCCTTGTTTCTTCACTATCATGATTACTATGAATTTGTGATTTATTTGGGTGCAGAGCCAGTAAAATACTTGGTAAGTGATCATGAGTATCAAGTTTCGTTCGGGGATATCATCGTCTGCGACCTGTTTGATGAGCACATGATGCTTTGCGAGGAGAACGAGCGGCACATGCGCTTTAGCGTTGGGTTGTCCTCAAGCTTTTTACTTGCATGCTCTGCCGGAAAAGATAATCTGATGCAGCTATTTAACCGGGAGAGCAGTATTTATCCCGTCATTCCGGTTGGAGCATATGGCATTCATAAATATTTGGAGCCGATCGAAACACTTGAGAGACATTCACTGACATATGGCCAAATAATTTTTGAGAAGTCTATCCTGCATCAGATTTTGGCCTACCTGTATGATGATTTCCTTCAGTCAAGCAGTGGTATTCCTGTCAGCACACATAAAGATTATCTGGTACGCGAGCTGATTGATTTCATCAATCAGCATCTGAGCGAGAATTTGAGCTTAGAGATGTTGGCAAACGCAACAAATTATAATCCGGCGTACCTCTGTCGAATCTTCAAGACCATCACAAATAATACGCTGTCTCATTACATAGCCGATAAACGCATTAATACTGCAATCTTGATGATGGGGCAAGGTATCTCCTTGGCAGAAATCTCCGCTCAGGTGGGATTTAAAAATTATAGTACTTTTTATAAAGCATTTAAAAAGCTTACCGGAATTGGCCCCGAAGACTACTACAAGATGCATTGATGTCACAGTAAAAATATAAAGAAGGTAGAGCTTCGCAGGTGGAGTGTACAGCCAGTCTTACCGGCGAGCTTATAAAATGTCTGAATAACATCAATGGGCTATCGGGTTGGGATGGCGGAAAAGCTGAAAATAGACGCGGATCAGGTGCATGTCTTGATACCTGTGGACATCAGAACCGCTCCCGAGCACTGAAAAACGGTTGCCAGTATGACGGAATATATGGCGGGACAAATACTTTCATTGCAATTAGTGGTAAAAATTAAAATTTGTGAGGGAATAAAATGAACAGCAAGCAGTGTATTTACTGTGCTTGCTGTTCATTTTCAGCATTATTTTACCATTATTACACACCAAATAAAAGGCGGATTGCTAGAAAAAAGCAATCCGCCTACACTTGTCACATTTCCAGTATCTCGCCTGGCTTTGCGCTCATCAGCCTGTACAGGTGAGTGTTGCGCGGGAACTGATTGGAGAACGGCACGAGGGAACTGCCCAACTTTAAAAGCCCATGGCCGACATCCACGTTGGTGATATAGGAGAGCTGAGGGCCGGGGCTCGGGCTGCCGTAACAGCTCTTCCCTGAAGTCTTTGAGCGTCGGCGGTTTGATCGGGTTACCTCACCCAATTAAAAACTAATGTAACGTAGAAATGATACCCCCAGGTCAGACGATGAAACAAAAAGCGCCGTTATTCTGGGGGTTCATCATGCCACAAAAGTGGAACAACTATGTCATGAACAGATTGAAGAAATGTGGCGATTAGCGGAAATAACCTTTGGAACAGCCGGGAATAGGTTTGCAGACCGAAGCGCTATGCCGAAATGGGGAAAAAAAACGAAGCCGCCCATTGGCAACTTCGTTTTTTAAATGCATTAGATACTGCGTTGAGCCGAGATAAGCGAGCAATTAGAGCGTTGTCATAACTTGTGCTTAGCCGGAGATTTTGTCGATTAAATCTGGGCTAGTCCACATACTCCACGCCGATCTGCGCTAGAATTTCATCCACAAAGGGGCGGGGGAAGCCCTTTCCAGACTTAATAGCGGCCAGTTGGCCCTCTTCTTTTACATGGACGGCAGTGGCCTGACGGGCCAGCTCCTCCGCCTCATCGGGACGGATAATTATGATACTGTCACCATCTCCAACGAGAATGTCACCTGGATGGATGACCTGATTGCCCACTGCAACCGGGAAGTTAATTTCACCTGGGCCATTCTTATAGGGGCCGTTTGGGATGATTCCTCTGGCATAAACGGGGAAGTCTGTAAAGGTAGCTAGTTCGTCACGGTCACGGACGCAGCCGTCGATGATGAAACCAGCAATACCACGGCTTTTGGCGTAGGTCGCCATAATTTCACCGCAAAGAGAGCGGCTCATGCTGCCGCCGGCGGCGATGACCAGTACATCGCCTGGCTGGGCCAAGTCCAGAGCCTTATGGAACATCAGGTTGTCACCAGCGGGGCAGCGTACCGTAAAAGCAGTGCCCAG
>JAYFPV010000013.1:0-7580 GCA_034927465.1 Lawsonibacter sp. | reverse complement strand
CCATCGCTGCCGGTGACACCAAGGATCTTACAGGGGCACAACTGGAAGAACAGTTCCATCTCAGAGGTAACTTCGCGCCCTTTCTCCATCGCCCGGATCAGCTCCGGCGTGTTGGGACTGAGTCCAGGGGTACGGAAAATCAAATCATATTTATGGATTTTTGCCAGGTAGTCCGGCCCAAGCTGAAGTTTCGCACCTAAGCTTTCCAACTCGTCCGCCTGCTCGGTTACCCGCTCCCGCGGGGATTTGTCACAGACGGTAACCTTCAGGTCCGCGCGCAGCAGCATGCGGATCAGGGGCGTGTTGCTGACCCCCATTCCAATTACGGCAATGGATTTTCCACGCAAAGACTCCAAATATTCTCCAATGGTGGACATAAAAATGTCCTCCTTCCATCTTTTTCTTCACGACATATCATAGTATCATAAAAATTTGGAAAATTCAATCGCAATAGGCAGGAAGGAAGACCAGCCGCATCCCTCTAACGGCAAGCGGCAAGAAAGATTCCGTCCAGGTTGCCGGAATCCCTGATAACCATGACTCTGGGCGTCAACTCTTTTGCCAGCTGAACAAGATAGGATATCGACTCCTTCCCCACAATCTTCAGTTGCTCTGCCACCTGTCTGGCTGCGGAAACCAGCCTTGCTTCCAGCTCTGCCCTAGGCAACTGTTCCAGCTGCCGGCACAGCGCACTGCTCTGTTCCGTGGAAACGGACAGCGTTGAGACATCACAGCCAAGCATCACCCGCCCGATGCAATTGGTCATCACTGGCTCGTACAGATTGATCAGCAGTCCCCTGTAATCCGGACAGTAGGCACGGAGAACGGAGCTCATTTCGCCCTGCTCAAGTCGGTTTAAACAGTCATCTTCGATCCAAAGATGCTCCAAATAGCGGTTGATATACTCAATTCCAACCAAATTTTCGTCCACCGGCGAACTCAGCTGATAGTCGATCTGGCAGGGAATCCGGTGGGCAAAGAATCGGTAATCATACCGACGCCAAAACTGCCCGATTTCCGCTATGGTGTCCTGAAGAGAGCGATTTTCCAGAGGAGGAAGCGTTTGTGACACTGCTTCCAAAAGCTGCTTGCCGCGGGCGATCTGTTCCCGTACGATCTGCTGCCCCGTTCGAAATACCTGGGCCAAATCTTGAGTGGAAGCCCACGCATCGGGCCCCACGCCACCGAGCCGCAGGAGGAAAATAACGGAGTCAAACAACTCCTGTGCCGTCTCGATGGGAAGCGATGTGCTGTCGGAAGCGGTGTACAGGGCGGCCTGCCGCGCCAGAAGCGTCCACAGTTGCTTCTGAACCTGTGGCGGCAGCTCTGTTTGGACGGGGAGTTGTTCTCTCCACGGCTCCAAATCATTCATCCAAATCCTCCTCAGCTTCTTCCTCCTCCGGTCTCCAGTCGGAGCCCGCGGCAAGGTCACTGGCAATTTGGAGCAAATTGGATACAGGGACTCCAGACAAATACTCCACAGATCCCTGAGCCTTCCCGTCAAAAATTGTCTTCATAACCCCCAGCAGTTCGTCGTCGGAAAGGCGGTCTTTGGTCTCGTTCTTTAAGGTATAAAACAGCGTCTGCAATTCCACAATGGTCTCTTCATAGTTTGCCTGTGTCAAATAGGGAGAATCATAAAAGCAATAGATCAGCGGCTGCAGGATACCCGGTCCAAACTCGATCCGTTCGGTATGTGCCAGCGCCTGAATGCGTTGTTCAGCCAGTGTTTGAATCTGGGTGTCTGACAACAGCAATCCAACCTTTTGTGTAAGCTGATTGCATTGGACCAACGCGGCCTCGGTCTGTTTCTTTTGCAGGGAAAGCGGTGTCAGATCAAATGAATGGTTCAAATCGATCACCTCATACTATTCTTACCTCATTTGAACATATTTTTCAAGACTTGAACTTTTTCCGTTTTTGTGGTAATATAAATGCAGAAAATCAGAGAAATTTGCTTTCCGTCCGGAATTTCCGGGCGGCTTTTGTTTTTCAAAAAGGATTTGACAGAGGCCTGGTTTTCCTGTATCATTACCAAGCAAGTAAGCTGGACAGCCGCGCGGGCGGGGCGAAAGGCCCGCCTGTGAGGAAAGTCCGGGCTCCGCAGGGCAAGGATAACGGGTAACACCCGCCGGGGGCGACCCTAGGAAAAGTGCAACAGAGATATACCGCCACCACAGCTGAATTGTGCTGATAGGATTCAGGAGAGCGCTGTTTGGCCCCATCGGGCCAGGTGCGGGGGATGGTGTGGAAGGGGGCCGGCGAGGCCCGCCTTTCACGTTTCATCGCCCCGCCGCAGCGGATCGTTTCCGTAGGAAACGCTTTCCACCCTTACCACCACAGCTGAGCTGTGGTGGTAAGGGTGGAAAGGCGAGGTAAGAGCTCACCCGACGGCTGGGAACAGTCCGTCGCTGTAAACCCTATCCGGAGCAACGCCGTGGGAACGCAACAGGCCGGCCCGGCCGCGTTCAGGAGGCGGCTGGAGCGTGCGGGCAACCGTACGTCGAGATAGATGGCTGTCTTAAAAGACAGAACCCGGCTTACAGGCTTACTTGTAAAAAGGCAGAGAAGAATTTTCTTCTCTGCCTTTTATTTACGTCGGAACCATTCTTCTTGGCATTTCTGAAATCATCCGTATGTTGGAGTGCAAAGCGCGAAACGAATAAAAAGCTGCCGCGGTTGCGGCAGCTTTTTATGATTCCAAATTTATTCCTGCTCCCAGTTGTGCCAGACGTTCTGGACGTCTTCATTGTCCTCCAGCATATCAATCAGCTTTTCCATGTTTTTGATATCGGCCTCATCGGTTAGCTTGACATAATTCTGTGGCACCATCTGGACGTCGGCCTCCAAAAAGGTGTAGCCCTTCCCCTCCAACGCAGATATCACAGTGTTGAAAGCATCTGGGTCGGTGTAGACCTCGAACACCTCGTCGTCGGCCTGCATATCCTCGGCACCGGCCTCCAGGGTGTCCATCATCACGGTGTCCTCGTCCAAATCTTCGGCATCCATGACAATAACACCTTTTTTGTCAAAGGACCAGGAAACGCAGCCGGTGGCGCCCAACCCCTTGCCGTATTTGTCCAGCAGATGGCGGACTTCAGGCGCGGTGCGGTTACGGTTGTCGGTAAGAGCCTCGACAATGACGGCCACGCCATTTGGGCCATAGCCCTCATAAACCACGTTCTCAAAGCTATCGGAATTCCCAGAGCCAAGAGCCTTGTCGATGGTGCGCTTGATGTTGTCGTTTGGCAAATTGGCCGCCTTGGCCTTAGCCACGACGGCGGCCAGGCGGGAATTGTTCGCGGGGTCGCCGCTGCCGCCAGCTTTAACCGCCACGATCATTTCACGGGCAATTTTGGTAAAAATCTGGGAGCGCTTGGCGTCTGCTGCGCCCTTGGTCTTTTGTATGTTGTGCCACTTGGAGTGTCCGGACATGGTGATCGTTCCCTTCTGTGTTTGCGTTTAAAGGCGCAAGTATTGTACCATTATTTTTCGCGGTTGACAACCCCATTCCGGCGCATTTGGTTTCATTTTTCGCAATGCACAGCAATTTTTTGGGCGCTCAACCACAGATTCGCCGCTCTTTCTACGCCTGCTGGCTTCGATCTTTGTTGGGTACCATAATCCGCAGATGAGAGCCCTTCCCGCAGGTTCCGTTTTCGTCGGTCACTTCGAGATCAAACCACAACTTCCGCCGCTCCATGGAGCGCAGAGTGGCGGTAACGCTGACCTCCATCCCCACTGGTGTCGAGGCAAGGTGATACACATGGGCCTCGACACCTACGGTGGTCATACCGTCATCCAGATAGCTCTTGGCCAGTTCCAGCGCAGCCCCTTCCATCAGAGCCAGCATGCTGGGCGTAGATAAAATTTTTGCGCCTGCGGTTCCGATGCGCTTGGCCGTCATATCATCGGTGACTTCCGCGGTAAGGGTATATTGGGAAGGCCGTTCCATTGTACTTCTCCTCCTTGCATTTGACGAGCCGACAGTGACTTGGATAGCCTCTGGGTTACCGGAAGGGCTTTCCCTCCCTGTCCAGCACCTCCCGGCGATGGAAGGTGACAAAATCAGGGGCCAATTGGGAATAAGCGCTGCAAAACGCGGCCCGAATCAGCTCCGGGTTGAGTCCGGGATTTTGAGCTGAGGCCACGGCGTCCAGCGTCATGGTGTCGCTCTGGCACTCCAGATTACAGCTTTTAATCAATGGAATCAGATCCACTTCCGAAAAACCTTTTTTGGACTTGTTGGACTTTTTCTGAACCACAAGACTGTCGCGGCTGAGCAGCTCCCTCATAGCAGGCTCGGTTTCCTGTGGCCGGCCCTCCGGGTACTCAAAGTTCATGATGTAGTTGATATACGACAAATCCTTCAGCTTGCTCTGGGCCGGGTAGCATTGGTGAATCTGGATTCCTTCCGGCATGGCTGCAGTCAGCTGGGCCGGAAGCTCTTCAGCCGTGACGCCCCCAACCAGACCGAATTCCAGAATCTCGCACTGGCTGGAGTAACCCACTGACAGCGGCAGCGCAATCGAGACACAGGGATGGGGATGAAATCCCTCTGTGTGTTTGATCTGGATGTGAGCCCGGGCAAAGGCTCGCTGGAAGGTACGCATCAGGTCCAGGTGAGAGATATACTTAGCCCGTCCCGTTTTGGAAAACAGCAGGCGATCAGCCACAGCAGCCACCTCCCGTCAGCATTTGATTGGCGCCGCAGGCAGAGCATTGGGTGCGGCAATCCGGCGTCGTCTGGGACTGGCCGCACTTTTCCCGCTCGCGCCACAAAAAGTCCCGGCTCACCCCAACCGACGGCACCGACCATGGGAACACCTCGTCCCGTTCCCGCACGCGATGGGCGTAAAATTCTCCGTTCAGACCGCAGGCTTCCAGCGCGTCCAGCCACCGCTGATAATCGAAGTACTCGGTCCAAGCGTCCAACTTCGCCCCGTGCTGCCAGGCCCACTCCAGCACATCGGCCAGACGGCGGTCCCCTCGGGAGAAGATAGCTTCCAGATAGCTGGTCTCGGGGTCATGCCAATTATAGTTAATGGACTTGTCCTGCTTCAGCGCAACCCGCAGCAGGTTGACCCGCCGCTGATATTCCCCTACTGGAATTTGCGCGTCCCACTGGAACGCGGTGTGGGGCTTTGGCACAAACCAGGAGGTAGACACGGTGATACGCACGCCTCTGGCCCGGTTTGGCGTATATTCTCTCCATTCGGCATAGACTTTTTTTGCCAGATCGGCAATCCCAAGCACATCCTCATCCGTCTCGGTTGGCAGGCCCAGCATAAAGTACAGCTTCACGCCATTCCAGCCACCGGAAAAGCAGGTGCGGCAGGATTGAAGCAGTTCGTCCTCGGTCAGGTTTTTGTTGATGGCATCCCGAAGCCGCTGGGTGCCGGCCTCCGGGGCAAAGGTCAGTCCGCCCTTTCGAACCTGCTGAAGCCGCTGCATCAGGTTCATGGAAAAGGCATCTGCCCGTAGAGAGGGCAGAGACAGACCAATGTCCCTTGGAACGCAGTAATCCAGCAGATTGTCACACAGCTCCAAGAGACAGGGATAATCGGTGGAGGACAGACTGGATAACGTGATCTCCTGATAGCCGGAGTCCTCGCAGGCCGCTTTCCCATACTCTGCCAGCAGTTCTGGCGAGCGGGAGCGTACCGGCCGATAGGCATAGCCCGCCTGGCAAAACCGGCAGCCGCGGACGCAGCCGCGAAACAGCTCCAGAATCACGCGGTCGTGGACAATCTCAGTGGACGGAATGATGGTGTTAACCGGGAAATAGGCCTTGTTCATGTCCTGAACAATCCGTTTGGTCACCGTGGCAGGAGCGCCGTCTTTTGGCGTGACGGAAGCCACTGCGCCGTCCTCGTGATAGGCCACGTCATAGAGTGACGGCACATAGATGCCTGGAATCTGCGCCGCCGCCTGAAGGAATTCCTCCTTAGACCATCCTTCGTCCCTGGCCTGCTCATAGAGCTGGATATACTCCAGTGTGACCTCTTCCCCCTCTCCAAGGACGAAGAAATCAACAAAAGGTGCCAACGGCTCCGGATTATAGCAGCAGGTCCCGCCCGCGACCACCAGCGGAGTGAGGTCTGGGCGGTCCTCTGTGCGCAGCGGAAGCCCCGCCAGATCCAGCATGTTCAGCACTTTGGAATATGCCATCTCATAACCCAAAGAGAATCCGATGATGTCAAAATCAGCAATTGGGTCTCCGCTCTCCAGGCCGTAGAGCAGCAGCCCCTCCCGGCGCATCTCCTCCTCCATGTCGCCCCATGGAGCAAAGCAGCGCTCGCACCAAATTTGCTTTTTTTCGTTCATAACTCCGTATAAGATTCGGCAGCCCAAATTTGACATGCCAATTTCATAGGTGTCGGGAAAACACAGGGCAAAACGGGTGGTTATCGTTTGTTTGTCCTTCTGGACCGCGTTATATTCTCCGCCGGTATAACGGGCAGGCTTTTGAACTTTGGGCAGGATATGTTCCAATGTGCGATTCATATTGATCCTCCGGTTTCTATCTTGGACGCATACGAATCATTTTACCTGTTTCCGGCCAGCATGACAAGACCTATTTCCCTTCTTTTTCCCTGAAACAAAAATTGCCACCATCCAAACCGCCACAAGCAGCAGAGTCACATTTCCGCCAACCCCAAATAATAGAAGTCCGGTGGTCAAAATCAGCGCGGTAAACACAATATCCATCCACGCCGCTACCCGCTGTGCCAAATCAGGGCCTAGGAGAAGCGCCAAGGTGCAGTACATGGTTCGCCCACCGTCCAAACGGCCGATGGGCATCAGATTAAAGCAGCCCAGAACCAGATTCAAACCTGCAAACAGTCTGCTCCATTCCCATTGGGAAAACACCAGCGCCAGAAGCAGGTTCATTCCGGGACCGGCCAGCGCGGCCCCCCCCTCCTGCCAGTAGTTCAAGGGCCTGGACAGTACCATTTCTGCTCCTACTGCTGTTAAGCAAATCAGCTTTATATTTCCTCCCATCCAACGGATAATCAGATAATGTCCAAGTTCATGGAGTGCGCAGGCAATCATAGCCAGCGGCACAATGGCCTGTCGGTCCAGGTAATTCAGCCAAGCCATCAGGAGGAAAAAGCTTGCGGTGGCCTCAATTTTTCCAACTCTCATTGATCGCTCAGATATTGAATGTAGTAAACTGGGTTCAGATGTGTCTGGTCAAATTTCAGCTCCAGATGCAGGTGCGGTCCGGTTGCCGCGCCGGAAGAACCAATCTCTGCAATCTTTTCGCCTAGCGCGACACTCTGCCCTTTCGTGACACAAACAGCACTGCAATGCGCATAGAATGATTTGACGCCGTTTCCATGGTCAAGTTGCAGATAAAGGCCATAGGAATCATCCTTTCCCACGTATTCCACCGTTCCGGCGGCAAAAGCTTTAATTGGATCTCCAGTCTGCCCTCCAATGTCCACCCCGCCGTGGAATTGATATTCTCCGGTGAGGGGGTGTTTCCGATACCCGTAAATTGAGTTGATGTGTCCCAATACCGGGGTGGTGGTCTCCAAGTCTCCCAACGACAGCTGGTTCATGGTATAGTTTTC
>JAYFPV010000447.1:0-2954 GCA_034927465.1 Lawsonibacter sp. | reverse complement strand
AGTTTATGGAGCTGGATCTCACCGCCCGACAGACCCTGGAGCTCACCGCGACCCTCCGGTCGAAAGACAAGAAGGGCAGCCTGTTATGGGTGTTGGATAAGACCAAAACGGCGATGGGCGGGCGCCTGATTCGGGGCTGGATGGATCGTCCCCTGCTGTCCCCGGTGCAGATCTCCCGGCGGCAGCAGGCGGTGTCCGACCTGGTGGAGGACATCATCACCCGGGAGGAGCTCTCTCTCACCCTGAAGGAAGTCACCGATTTGGAGCGCCTCATCGGCCGGGTGGTATACGGCTCCGCCGGCGGACGGGACCTTGTGGCATTGGCCGCCGGACTGGGCAGGCTGCCCCACATACGGGAGCTTCTGGCCCACTGCCCCTCCGCTCTGCTCCAGTCCCTGGCCGGCGATCTGGACGATTTGCCGGAGCTGCGGGACACGCTGGCCCTTGCCCTGGTGGATGAGCCTCCCTTTTCCATCCGGGAGGGCGGCTTTATTCGGGACGGCTACGACGCCGAGGTGGACCACCAGCGGAACATTTTAAACCACTCGGCCGAGCTGCTGGCCGATCTGGAGGTACAGACCAAGGCGCAGACCGGCATCAAAAACATGAAGGTCAAATCCAATAAGGTGTTTGGATATTACATCGAGGTGGCCCGGTCCCAGATCAATCTGGTCCCCGACCACTGGACGCGGAAGCAGACCACGGTGAACGCCGAGCGGTATATTTCCCCGGAGCTGAAAGAGCTGGAGCACGCCATCCTGTCGGCCCAGGACACGGTGACGGCGCTGGAGTACCAAATTTTCTGCCAGTTAAAGGAGCTGGTTTGCGCTCAAGTGGCCCGGATTCAAACGTCCGCCGCCGCCGTGGCCCAGGTAGACGTGCTGAATTCCTTTGCCACTGTGGCCGCCGCCAACCACTATTGCATGCCCCAGGTGGACAGTTCCAACTCCCTGACCATCATGGAAGGCCGCCATCCGGTGGTGGAAAAGGTTCTCAAGGGCTCCCTGTTTGTTCCAAACGACACCCATATGGACTGCGGAGACGACCTGTGCGCCATTATCACCGGCCCCAATATGGCGGGCAAATCCACCTACATGCGCCAGGTGGCTCTGATTGTTCTCATGGCCCAGATGGGCTCCTTTGTCCCCGCCAAATCCGCGCGCATCGGGGTGGTGGATCGGGTCTTTACCCGCATCGGAGCCAGCGACGACCTAGCCGCCGGACAGTCCACCTTTATGGTGGAAATGACCGAGGTGGCCACCCTGCTGAAAAACGCCACCCACCGCTCTCTGCTCATTCTGGACGAGATCGGCCGGGGTACCTCCACCTACGACGGCATGGCCATTGCCCGGGCGGTTCTGGAATACTGTGCCGACCAAAAACGACTGGGGGCCAAAACCCTGTTCGCCACCCATTACCACGAGCTCACCGCGCTGGAGGGGCAAATTTCCGGGGTGAAAAACTACAACAGTGCCGCCAAAAAGAAGGGGAACGACGTGATTTTTCTCCGGAAAATTGTGCGGGGCGGAGCGGACCAGAGCTATGGTATCGAGGTGGCCAAGCTGGCCGGAGTACCGGACCGGGTGATTCGCCGGGCCAGGGAGATTCTGGAGGAGTTAGAGAGTGGAACCGGTGTCCACTCTGCGGCTCCCGCCGTTCCCGACGCCCAGATCTCCCTCATGGATTTGGGCAGTCAAACTGTGCTGAAAAAGCTGCGCATGACCGACATAAACGTGCTGTCTCCCATCGAGGCACTGAACCTGATGGCCGAGCTGAAGCAGGATATGGGCGGTTGAATGGCCGCAAGCGAGATACAAATCGGATAATTTTAAGCTTTAATTGCGAAAAGTAGAGGGAAACCATGCCAAAGATTCAAGTATTAGATTCCCATGTGGCAGACCTGATTGCCGCCGGCGAGGTGGTGGAGCGGCCGGCTTCGGTCGTCAAGGAGCTGATGGAGAATGCCATTGACGCCGGAGCCTCCGCCGTGACGGTAGAGATCTCCCACGGCGGCATGATCTTTCTCCGCGTCACGGACGACGGCAAAGGGATTCCCGCGGATGAGGTCGCCACCGCATTTCTCCGCCACGCCACCAGCAAGCTGCGCACCGAGTACGACCTGGAGGCCATCGGCACCCTGGGCTTTCGCGGCGAGGCGTTGGCCGCTATTTCTGCGGTGTCCCGGATGGAGGTGCTCACCCGCACCGCCGACGCGCCTTTTGGGGCCTCTTTGTCCCTGGAGGGAGGCGTTCCGGGCCCGGTGGAGGAGGCAGGCTGTCCGCTTGGTACCACCATGGTGGTGCGGGATCTGTTTTACAACACCCCCGCCCGGCTGAAGTTTATGAAAAAGGACACCGCCGAAGGTGCCGCCGTCTTCGCGGTCGTTCAGCGTGTGGCTTTGTCTCACCCGGAAGTAAGCGTCAAGTTTATTCGGGATGGCAAACAGGAGCTGCTCACCCCCGGAGACGGCCAGCTGCAATCTGCCGTTTACGCCGTTTTGGGCCGGGAGCTTGCCCTTGGGTTCCGCCCGGTGAAGGCCAGCGGAGAGGACATGACCGTGTCGGGGTTCGTCTCCCTCCCGGCCTGCTGCCGCCCCAGCCGAACCTGGCAGTTTTTCTTCGTCAACGGGCGTCAGGTAAAAAGTCCTCTGATGATGGCCGCCGTGGAGGAGGCCTATAAAAACCAGAAAATGGTTGGAAAGTTCCCGGGCTGTGTCCTCCACTTGGAGATGAAGCTTTCCGCAGTGGATGTGAATGTACACCCGGCCAAGACAGAGGTGAAATTCGGCAGCGAACGACAGGTATTTTCGGCGGTGTACCACGCCGTGCGCGACGGGCTTCTGGCGGCCGACCTCAAGCCGGGTTTCGAGGTGGAGCCGCTGCTGCCCGCGCCCGGCTTCGGCGACGCCAATCCCCTTCTGCCGCTCACCTCCGCCCACGGCATCCACGGTGAGA
>JAYFPV010000327.1:0-2643 GCA_034927465.1 Lawsonibacter sp. | reverse complement strand
AAAAGCAGGGAACAGCAAGGCCCTTTTTGATAGCAAATCTGTATCATTGGCCCTTCGGGAGCGGGAAAATCCACCTACCCGCGTTCCTAAAACCAGCTGGAGAAAATTAGAAGCGGAAAAATCTTTCTAAAGGATGAGCTTTTTCTTCACCGAGAACATAACAAAACGGTGCACTGCGCCGATCCGGACAAATAAAAGGCTATGCTTTTGGAACTGGGGATGGTCTTTCAGCGGTTCAATCTGTTTCCGCAAAAAACCGTGCTTGAAAATATGATGGTTGGCCAGATTCTGGTGCAAAAAAAGGCAAAGGAAGACGCAAAGCTCCTCGCAGTAAATATCATCGGCCGAGTCGGATTATCCGACAAACTGAACGCCTATCCCAGCAAGCTGTCCGGCGGCCAGCAGCAGCGTGTCGCCATTGCGTGGGCCCTGGCGATGGAACCGGAGATCATGCTCTTTGACGAACCCACCAGCGCTCTGGACCCAGAAATGGTGGCCAAGCCGAAGGAACTGTTTGAGCACCCGACAAACGAAAAGGCCATCAACTTTTTACGCAGCGGCCTGCTTTATCCTCATTTTCCTCTCCCCGTCGATGCAAAGCTGGCATCGAAGCAGCTTCTGCGCGCAACGGTTGCCTTTCCCCCCACCGCCGGAGTATAATGGAAACACCGAAAACGATGCGAGGTGCCGCATGAATACCAGAAAAGATAAAGCCACAATTCTGAACGCGATGGAACGTCTTTATCAGGATCCAGCCGTGTACCAACGGGAATACTATTCCGATTTTCGCCGCCGGTGGGATGCGCTATTGTACAAGGCACTGGGCAGCGGTGAATGCCGTCTGGAGCATAGGCCGGAGGCTGTGTTGACCGTGCCTTACAGCTATGGCGGGGTGGACTTTACGCTTCATTTCGACCAGCTCAAGATGGCCGACTGGTTTCAACAGGAACTGCTGCACAAGCGGCACACCGTCTTTCTTGCCAAGCGGCTTAAACGCTCCAGCACCGGAGTGCTCACATTCCACGAATCAATCTGTCACTATGACGCCAACGAGCCTGAGCCCGCGCTGACCGATGAGATCAAAAACATCTTTGCCTGCGCCCTGCCCGGAATCCCGCCCGCGCTGTGCATCGTTTACGGGAACAAATGGGTAAATTCCAGGTTTCATGCTCTGCGCAAGCGGTCACTGCAGCTGTTTCTGATCCAGACCGACTATGTGCCGGTGTTTTTGTCCGATTCCTTCGAACTGTGCCTGTACCTCTTTTTAATGGATTGCTGCATTATTAAGGAAAATTATACCAAGGTCAAGGACAGCGACCTGCGGCAGTTTTTACACGTGTTCCGCCCCTCGCCCATGCTGAAAATCAAGGGCCTTGCTGATGCAGAGGCTTGATCTCCCTTACAAAGGAAAACCCCCTTAAGGGGGTTTATTGGCATTCGGCAGCCGCAGCGACTGAACAGGCCTACGGCTCAGGCATAGGGCTCATTGCAGCTCGCTGACGGCAAGGTTATCCATGTCATCAAAAGCCTGGTTCTCTCCGCCCATCGCCCAGATAAAGGTGTAGTTAGAGGTACCGCAGCCGGCATGGAGTGACCAGGAGGGGGATATTACCGCCTCATAGTTCTGCATGATGATGTGCCGTGTCTCCTTGGGCTGGCCCATCAGGTGCAGCACCATATTGCCTTCCGGCAAGTCGAAGTAGGAGTAGATCTCCATTCTACGCTCATGGGTGTGAGGGGGCATGGAGTTCCACACGCTGCCGCTGGCCAACTGGGTGAGGCCCATGGAAAGCTGACAGGTCTCCAGCACATCGGGGTGGATAAATTGATTGATCACCCGCTGGTTGGCAGTCTCTGCACTGCCGCAGGGGCGTTTATTGGCATTCTGAATGGGGATAAAGGTGGTCTTACAGACCTTGTGCGCCGGAGCCGACACCAGATAGAAGCGAGCTGGATCCTCTGCGCAATCACTGCCGAAGGTCACCTGCCTGGTCCCCTTGGTGATGTAAAGGCAATCTTCAAAGCCCATGGGAAATCGTTTTCCATCCGCCTCAATCCAACCCGGACCGTCCAGGTTGAACACGCCGGCCTCCCTGCGCTCAAGGAAAAAGTTGGTGCCGAAATTGTTCCAGACATCGATTCCCTTATCAATGGGTAGCACTTCGTTGGCCGGCATAATGCCCAGCACGACCATCCGATCCACATGGGAATAGACCGCCTGCACTGTATCCGGCTGATACAGATTTTGAATCAGGAATTCCTTCCTCAGTTCCTCGGTTGTGTACCGCTTCACATCATTTGGGCCGCTGGAATATCGAATATCCAAGTCAAATCATCTCCTGTCAGCTTTTCTGGGTCAGATGGAACGCAAAGCCTCCAATCTCATCGTTGGAATAGACCAGCTTCAGCTGGCCGTCCTCGCTGTACTGGGCGGTTCTCTCATCAAAGTTGATCCCTTTGCTCTCCAGCCAAGCACGGGCAGCGCCGGCGTCGTTCGTTAAAATGGCAAAATGTCCGTGTGTGCCGCGGAAGGGTTTTTTCATGATTTCAAACTGCTCGTTCGCAAACCAAGACCCATCCGTTTCCCGCAGAGGTAAGCCGAACAGCTCCGCCATGCGCTTTGCGGTTGCGGTGCCCTCCTCT
>JAYFPV010000088.1:0-5957 GCA_034927465.1 Lawsonibacter sp. | reverse complement strand
ATATGCCGCAAATGCCCCAGAATCAGGGGGTATTGCTAAATGGGGGTATAGCTCAGCTGGGAGAGCGCTTGAATGGCATTCAAGAGGTCTCTTGACGTTGGTAAAGACACTCCCGTAAAATGGCACACGGATATCGCAAATATCGCAAAACCAAAATTGAATCACTCTACGTGGGGGATTAGCTCAGCTGGGAGAGCGCCTGCATGGCATGCAGGAGGTCAGCGGTTCGATCCCGCTATTCTCCACCAAATCAACAAAATCCGAACCTTTTTCCGATTGGAGAAGGGTTCGGATTTGTTTTTTAATATTGAAAACACTGCACTAAAAGCTGTCGGACTTCTTTGGATGTCTGGCGGCTTTCTTCTTTATTTCTGACAATACGGAGACAACTGTATAGATTTTTCGGCAAGCACGGCGTTTTATGAATGCTGACATTTAGAAAGAAAGAATAACGTAGACTTTCGAGCCAAGAACTCCAAAAATATTTTTGAAAAAGTCGTTTTTTACCCTCTCAATCATACTTTGGATGGATTACAAAACCTGATTTATCTGCTAAACTTACTGGGTGTGCTGGAAAATAATTCACTGCAATCTGCTGAAATACATTGATTAATCGAAGGAGGCGGCTCATGAGCGATATCGCTTCTGCTATCATAAAGCCCTCGCTAAAGGAAATCTTTCTAACCGGATGGGAACAATGCCGGGTCATTTTGTTTGCCGCGCCCTGCGGCTGCGGCAAAACCACCACGGCGGCGGCGCTGCTTTCCGGGCATACCGTCTGCGTGCTAAACGCGGCGGACGCAGACTTTTTACCGGAAAGTATCCCACCTGACTGCGACGCGGTGTTGCTGGACGATCTGCAATACCTGTTGGAACCGGAGCGTCGGGAGGCGCTCTGTAACTTGATCCGCAATAGAACTGATTTACGCTTCATCCTGCTTGGTCGCGGGGCGGTTCCCGGCTGGCTGATGCCGTTCCAGTTCGCGGGTATTCTGCTAACCATAGAAACGCAAGCCATGCTCTACGACCGCACCACCGCACAGCGTATGCTGGAATCCCGCGGCATCACAGTCAGCCCCGGTGAAATGAGCGCAATCCAGAATGATCTGAAAGGCTATCCCATCGCCATGGATATCCTCTGCCGCAAGCTGAAGGACGGTGCGGCATACAGCGCGGATATCTTAAATTCGGTCAAGCGTGAGCTGTTCTTTTACTTCAACGAAGCGGTCTACCGCCGATTTGATCCATCACTACAACGGTTGCTGGTGAGCCTTGCACCGTTTAAGTGTTTCCATCTGGAGCTTGCGAAGATGGTCAGCGGCGATCCCCGCGCGGGCGAGCTGCTGGGTATCATGCAGCGGGACACGACGATGCTCCAGTCCGACGGGCTCGACACCTTCCGTTTCTGGCCGATTTTCCGGGAATTTCTGATGTGGGAGCTTCACCAGACGTTCACCGATTCGGAACAGCGGGCGCTGTACAGCCGCGCGGCGCTCTATTACGAGCTGCACGACGAGTTTGACAAAGCGCTGGAATGCTACTCCCTCGCCGGGGAGCAGAGCAAGGTGTCCGCACTTTTGGTGAAAAACGCAGAACAGCATCCGGGCGTCGGATACTACCACGAGCTTCAAAACTATTATTTTGCCCTGCCACGCGAGGAGATCCTGAAATCTCCGTCGCTGATGTGCGGCATGAGTATGCTGACCGCCATGTGCTTGAATTACGAGGACTCCGAACGGTGGTACAGCGAGCTGCAGGGCTACGCTGCCCGCCTTAACAAGACCGATTCGGAGTATAAAAGCGTTCAGGGAAAGCTGGCGTATCTGGACATTGCCCTCCCCCAGCGGGTCAGCCGTGGACTGATCGAGGTCGTCGGAAACGTATTCCGAGTTATGACGGACAAGCAGCTCAAGGTGCCGTCTTTCTCCGTCACCAGCACCCTGCCCAGTATCATGAATGGCGGCAAGGATTTTTGCGAGTGGTCAAAAAAGGACGAGCTGCTGTACGCCACCATGAAAAAGCCTTTGGAAACCGTGCTGGGCCGGGACGGCGTGGGACTTGCCGACTGCGGTATCTGCGAGAGCAAGTTTGAAAAAGGCGAGGACGTGTCGAAGCGCCTCCTTACCCTAATGTCCCGCCTGGGCGAAATACAGGCGCGCGGCACGCCGGACATCGAATTTGCCGTGGTCGCTCTGCTGGCGCGGGTGCAGGTGTCCCAGGGGAAGGCGCGGGCGGCGCTGGAATCCATAGAAAACCTGCGCGGGAAATTTCTTGAGATCGGTGAGGCCCGCTTTCTGCCAAACATCGACGCGATGCTCTGCCGTATCCAGCTCCGGCTGGGCGACACGGAAGCCGCACGCGCATGGCTTCAGGAAAAGGCGCCAAAAAACGATGTGCGGTTGTGGGCCATGTGGCGCTATCAGTATTTCACGCGAGCAATGGTGCAGATTCTCGAGGGCGAGTACGACGAAGCTCTGCTGCTTCTGGCTCGGCTTAAACCTTACTGCGAGCATTGCGGTCGCGTGATGGACGGCATACACATCCGGCTGCTATCGGCGCTGTGTATGGAACGCATGGGCGACGCGGAATGGAAGGCAGTGCTTTGCGCAGCGCTGGACAGCTGCTTGGCGTACGGATTTTTCTGGCCTGTTGCGCAGTACGGCGTTGCTATTCTGCCCCTTTTGGGCGAGTGCGGCTGGGACAAAAGTGCGGCGTATCTTGACGAACTGATTTCATCTGCGCGGGTGCAGGCTGTCAATTATCCACACTTCTTAAAGCCTCAGGTAAAACCTGTCGAGCCGCTTTCGGCGGCAGAGATGCAGGTTTTAAAGCTGCTGTGTGAAAATCTGAGCAATCAGGAAATCGGCGAAATACTGGGCATAAAGCTGCCAACGGTCAAAACCCATGTGAGCCGTATTCTGCAAAAGCTGGGAATCAGCCGCCGCAGTGAAGCAAAGACTGCAGCCGAAAAGCTGCATCTGATATAGGAGGGTGCTAATGAATGAGACAATGTTAACCCTGAAGCCGGATACAGAGCTAACCGAAGCGGGAAACCGAATCGGTCTTATGCGAAACGGACAAACGCAGTTTGCAAAAAACGAGCGGCAGGCGGAAATCCTGCGTGCGCTGGTTAAAAAAAGCCGGTCACCGGAAGGTTTGACGGTGCTTTTGCGCACTGGGGAGGGCTTACAGAGCGATAACGAAAATTCGCTCGCCATAGCTGAATTTATACTGGACTTTGGCGAGTTTTTAGAAGCATAAAATATTGTTAATTATAAAGGAGAAACATCATGAGAAAACGAATTTTAAGCATCCTGCTGTGCGTCTGCATGGCTCTGAGCCTGCTGCCTACGGCGGCGCTGGCGGCGGCAAACAACTACGACGGCTGGGCGGCGGCGACTGCACAGGGCGTAACCCTGACCGCCGACATGGACACCGTCACCATAGACGGCGTTGCCTATACCTACAAGGGCGAAGCCGACACCAGCGGCGTCGATTTGGCTCCTTATAATAGTGGTGATGGTAGTGCGATGGCTTTGAAGGAAGCCTGCTGCTGGAAGGCGAAGGACGGCTATGTACTCTACAAGCCGACAGTAGAGAGCGTTGCCTGGTATGGTGTGGATTTGACCACCTCCGCCGAGGTGACGCTGCATGACGCACAAATCAGCACGGCGAGCGCCTGCGCGCTGAAGCTGCCAGTTAACTCGCCCAGCTCAACTGCATATCCTGTTCCCGTCACCGTCCACGTGGAGGGCACAAACAGCCTGACCACAAATAATTATAGCTATTCCGCCCTGTATCATGAGTTGGGCGACACCACGTTTACCGGTACCGGCGACGGTACGCTGTCACTGACGAACAGCGCGGCGAGTGCGTATACTCTCCATAATCAAGGCGGAGCGGTTACCATAGAAGCCGGTGCACAGGTTACAGTGAACGGCGGCAACAATAATTATATTGGCGGCAATCTCACGGTCACAGGCAGCGGCTCCAAGCTGACCATTGCGGACGGCGCAAATCTCGCAATTGGTGTTTGGGGAGGAACCCCCGCCGCCACTGTCACGGTGAAAAACGGCGGGGTGCTGGAGAACAACGGTACGCTGTCGATGTACGAACTGGTCGATGCGAGCAATCCCCACATTGTCGGCGAAATTTCCGGCAGCGGCGCGTTTCAATTTGGCAGTAGTTCACAGCTCTATTGCCTTGTGGACGGCGAATTTATCGCCTACGGCGGCGACGTCGAGACCAGCGGACTGAATCTTTCAGGAAAAGACGCCAGCGGCAATGCTGACGCGACCTATAACGCGCCCACAATACAGACCTGCTACAGGGCAGGCAGCGGCTACATAATCTTCACACCTGCAACCGCAGACCCCGTAGCAAACGCCAAGCTGGAGCTGCACGGCGCGACTATCAACACGACGAGCGGACGCGCCCTGTATCTGCCCGCAGAAGCGGTTGACATCACTGTTACGGACGACAACAGTCTGACGGCAAACGGCAGCTATAACTATGCCATCGACACCAACGAGCAGGCCGTGAATATTACCGGCGGCGGCAATCTGACGTTAACCGGCAACAAAGGCATTGCTTCCTGGTATGGCAGCACGCCCAGCGTCGCCATCAACATTGGCGGTAATCTGGTTATTTCGACCAATCAAACTTATTCAATTTCTGCAAACGGCAATGTTAATTTATCCGCCGCAAGCATAACGACAGGAATCATTACTGCGGGCAGCCGCTCGCTTACCGCGACCGCAAAAACCGGCAATCTTACCATTGACAACGGCACAAGCAGTAGTATGGCGGTTTATGCCGACGACATCACGCTTAACGCACCAAACGGCGCAATTTCTGTTGCCGGAGCGGGAAGCAGCTTGCTGCAAAGCAGTGGAATGGTCACATTGAACGCTAAGGGAAATATTGCATTCACCAGTTCTGATACCAGCAGCACCCCAATCCACTTTGGCACAGGCGTGTCCATGACATCTGATGCGGGCAGCATCGACGTGACAACCAGCGGATACAGCGGCATAACGAAAACGGACGGCGGTGCCGGCGGCGGAGGGGTCACGCTGAACGCCGCAAAGGATATCACACTGAATGCAGATAGTACCGCCATTTCTACATCTGCAGAAGCCGTTTACCTCACCGCCGGAGGTAAACTGACCTCGACCAGTAAATACGGCTTTCAGGTCGGCGAGCTGACCATCAAGGCAAACGAGGTGTCCATTGAAGGCACACAGCAGGACGGAATTAGGGCAACCAGTGTCGCCATCACGAATCCCACCGGCGGCAACTGCAAAAGCGTGTCCGTCACAGCGACAAGCGGCAGCGACAGCTGTGCGGCAATCCGTGCGCTCGGCAGCGCAGAAACCGGCAACATAACCATCAAGGCTGATGAGTTGTTTCTCTGCGGAAACGACAGCGCCAAGGCAATCAGCGCCCTCGGCACCGTCACCATCGGCGACGCGGGGATGATTTTGGGCGCGATTTCAGCAGGTACGGACAGCATTGACAGCCGTATCATATGTGCCGCCAACGGCGGCGACAAGTCCGACGGACTGAACCTCTCTACTCCGCCCTCTGTTGCCACTTATTACACCGCGAACAGCGGCTATGTGCTCTTTACGCCGGCAACGGCAACAGCGCCCGCAAAGCTGACGCTGCATAACGCAACGATTTATAACACCACAGCCACAAACGACGAGACAGGAACCGGCATTGCCCTCCCGGACGGCGCGGTCACCCTTGCGGTGGAGGGGATAAACACGATTAGCGCCCAAGCTACCAACGCGATCAGTGGTTCCAACACGGATGTCACCCTTTCCGGAACCGGCGTTTTGAACGTTGGCTATAAAGGGATTGCCCTCAAAAGCACTGCGGCGAACCCCCATTCCTTTACAAAGGGCGCAAACGTGACCCTCAACGGCATCGTGAACACATACGACAATTCG
>JAYFPV010000158.1:0-10383 GCA_034927465.1 Lawsonibacter sp. | reverse complement strand
ACGGGCTATTACTTTGAGTCCACCGAGAAGTTTGAGGAAAATCTCCGCATTCTGCTCTCCTTTGTCTCTATTCCGTGGTTTACCCAGGAGAGCGTGGACAAAGAACAGGGAATTATCGGCCAGGAAATCGGCATGATTGAGGACAACCCCGACTGGAAGGTCTTTATGAACCTGATGGAGGCGCTGTACAAAAGCCACCCCATCCGGGTGAATGTGGCAGGAAGCGTGGAGTCCATCTCACACATCACGGCCGATACCCTGTATGCCTGTCACAAGGCATTTTACGACCCAGCCAACATGGTGCTGTGTGTGGCGGGAAATGTGGACCCGGAGCACATCTGCGCGGTAGCCCGGGAAATTTTGCCCAAAACTCCGGGGCCTATCGCCCTGAAGGATTATGGTGAGAAGGAGCCTCCTCGGGCGGCCCGCAGCATCATCGAGACCGCCATGGAGGTATCCACCCCCATTTTCCAGCTGGGATATAAGGGAGATGCACCCAAGCGCGGAGACGAGGGCCTGCGCCAGCAGCTGGTGGCCGAGTTGGCCCTCGAGGCGTTGCTTGGCAACTCCAGTCCCCTGTACGCCAAGCTGTATCGGGAGGGACTCATTAACCAGAATTTCTCTTATGGTTTTGAGAGCTACCCCGGCTGTTCCTTTTTGTCCGCGGGGGGTGAGTCGAAGGATCCCGTTGCTGTTCGGCAGACCGTGGCCGAGGAAGCCGGACGAATCGGACGGGAGGGTATTGACGGCAAGCTGTGGCAGCGGTTGAAAAAAGGAGTTTACGGGGCCAAGGTCCGCGGACTCAACTCCTTTGAAAATTTGTGTGTAGGCCAGGCCAAGTCCTTTTTTGCGGGCGTGGATGCCCTTCGGTTTGCCGACCTGTTTGATTCCATCACCAAGGAAGAAGGAGAACAGCTGATTGAGGGCTGGGTGACGGAAGAACGCGCCGCTTTGTCGGTGGTACGGCCGAAACGGGGGGAGTAACGATGTGGTTTCTGGAACATTTGATTGCGCTGCCTGGGGCGGAGACGGTCCACACCGTCTTCTTCCCAGGCCTTGGGCTGGAATTTACGCTAAATCGGGTGGCCATAGTGATTCTGGGCCGACCGGTTTACTGGTACGGCGTCATCATTGCCTCCGGGCTGATGCTGGCGGTTGTCCTGTGCTCCAGGTGGAGCAAACGATTCGGTGTCAATGAGGATCAGCTCCTGGATATGCTGCTCTTTGCCATCCCAACGGCTCTGGTGGCCATCCGGGCTTATTATGTCATTTTCAATTTAGGTCTGTACCGAAATCAGGATGGATCTCTGAATTGGAGATCCATCCTGCGGTACAGCGACGGTGGCCTGGCCATCTATGGGGCCATTATTTCCTCTATTATCGTTCTGCTGATTTACTGCCATGTGAAAAAAATCAGCTTTCTGGCGTTTGCCGACCTGGGGGTACACGGGCTGTTCATCGGGCAGCTGGTTGGCCGCTGGGGTAATTTTATGAATGTGGAGGCCTATGGCGGGCCAACCACGCTGCCGTGGCGGATGTGTGGGGAATCCATCGCCCGGGACCTGCTGGCACAGGGGTATGTGAATGAGGCGGGCTATCAAAGCGTCTTGTCCGGTACCATGGGTGTACATCCGACCTTTTTGTATGAGTCACTGTGGAATTTTTTCGGCCTGATCATGGTTTATTTCCTGGGGAAAAAGCGGAAATTTGACGGGCAGTGCTTTCTGTTCTATGTGTTTTGGTATGGCCTGGGCCGGGCGTGGATCGAGGGCCTGCGTACTGACAGCTTATATTTCTTCGGGCTGGAGCTGTTTGGAGTGCCCATCCGCACCTCTCAAATGCTGGCTGCCGTGTCTTCGGTGGCGGCGGGGGCTGTGCTGCTTTGGCTGCTGCAAAAAAGCACCAAACGCCCGGCTGAACTTTATGTCAATCAAATTGCTGTTCCTCAAGCCGTCCGGGAAGCGAGACAGACGGACGGAGAGCTGCCAGTGACGGAAGACCCCCCAAAGCAGGAGAGAAGCGATGTGCCCGAGGCAAGCGAACCTCCTGAGGAGAAGAAAAAGGTGGAATAGCCATGTCCGCAGTGATTATGGATGGGAAGAGTCTGGCAACTAAAATTAAGGAAGAAGTACGCCGTCAGGTGGAGGCACTGAGCAAAAAGCCAGGCCTTGCCGTTGTGCTGGTGGGGGAAGACCCCGCGTCCCAGGTTTACGTGGGTGGTAAGCGCAAAGACTGCAGCCAGTGCGGCATTTACAGCGAAGAATATGTACTGCCCCGGGAGACGACCCAAGAGGAACTGCTGGATCTGATTCAGGCGCTCAACGGCAGGGAGGATATCGACGGAATTTTAGTCCAATTTCCGCTCCCTGGCCAGCTGGACAAAAAGGCGGTGAAGTTGGCCATTCGTCCGGACAAGGACGTGGACTGTGTTCACCCGTCCAATATGGGGTATCTGGTGCTGGGAGAGGAATCTCTGCGTCCCTGCACTCCGGCGGGGGTGATGCGTCTGCTGGCGGAGTACGGCATCGACCTGGCGGGAAAGAGCTGTGTTGTCGTGGGGCGGTCGAATATTGTGGGCAAACCACAGGCCATTTTGATGCTGCAGCAGGATTGCACCGTTACCGTTTGCCATACCAAAACAGCTAATCTGGCAGAGGAGTGCCGCCGGGCGGATATTCTGATCACCGCTGCGGGGCAGTCCGGCCTGATTACCGGGGATATGGTGAAAAACGGGGCCGTGGTAGTGGATGTGGCAGTGAACCGGGGCGAGGACGGCAAGCTGTGCGGAGACGTGGTCTATGGCGAAACGCTTGACAAGGCATCTTACTTGACACCAGTTCCGGGAGGTGTGGGTCCCGTGACCCGGGCCATGCTGATGGAGCACACGCTGTACGCGGCCAAAAAACACGGGAAATAAGGGAATAAAAAAAGGGGCGTCCGAGAGGACACCCCTTTTTTTATGCTGAACAGCGTGGGCCTCTTGCAGAAAAGCGGCGGAAGAAAAGGAAACGAAAATTTTCCCATCTGAGGGCATATTCAAAGGCCTGTCCTCATAGAATTTGGCAAAGGGGGGGACAGGCATGGATATGGATCAGAAGATAGGAGCATACCGTCAGGCGGCCGGAACGTTGCCCCCGCGTCTCCGGCAGGAGGCGCTGTCCCTCCCCCGAGAGGACCAGAGCCGGGCGGAGGAATTGCGTCTGAGGGTAGGCCGCCCCATGTCGGTGGTATTTTCGGAGGAGGAGCACCCACTGGGCACAGAAGCGGTGGAGGCAAAGGAGCTGGAGCAGCTGATTGAGATTTCCAGCCGGGCATCCCTCCACACGGTGCTGGACCAGGTATGCCGGGGGTATCTGACCATAGAGGGGGGACACCGAATCGGTCTGTGCGGCACCGCCACTCTTCGGGACGGAGAAATCCACACCTTGAGCCGTTTGTCATCGGCCAACCTCCGCATTGCCCGCCAGGTCCGGGGGGTGTCCGAGCCCATTTTAGACCGTCTATGTCCAAAGGGGCGGTTGACCAACACTCTGATTCTGGCCCCGCCCGGCATGGGCAAGACCACATTGCTTCGAGATCTGGTCCGGCGTGTATCGGATGGCGACGGATGCATCCCCAGGCGGGTGTCTCTGGCTGACGAGCGGGGGGAAGTTGCTGCCCTGTACAACGGAATGCCTCAGCTGGAGGTGGGCGGCCGCACCGACGTGGTGGAAGGCTGCCCAAAGGCACAGGGGCTGATGCTGCTTCTCCGGGCCATGAACCCTCAGGTACTGGCGGTGGACGAAATTACCGCGCCGGAGGATGTGCAGGCGCTAAAAACGGCCTTTGGCTGTGGGGTAACCCTTCTGGCCACCGCCCACGGGGCGGAACGGGGGGATCTGGAGCGCAGAGCGCTGTACCGCCCCTTGCTGGAGGAGGGAATGATTCAGAGATTGGTAAGCATCCGGAGCCTTAACGGTCGGCGCAACTATCAGGTGGAGGAGTTGGAGTAAATGATGCGGCTGCTTGGGGCGGCACTGGTGGCGGCGGGAACCGCCTGGCTAGGGTTTCGGGCGTCGGCGGCGCTACGTGACCGCGTTCGTGCGCTGGAGGATATGGCGGAGGGGCTGGCACTACTGGAACGAGAGCTGGAATTGGATGCTCCCCCGCTGCCCCGGCTGATGGAACGGCTGGCCGCCCGCGGTCAGGGACCGGCGGGGGTGTTGTTTCAGGACTGCCGGCGGGCGCTGGATCACCTGGAGGACGAGAGCTTTTCGCTGGCGTGGCGCCGACTGGCGGCTGAGCGCGAAGAACTGGGGGAGGATGGACGGCAGGCACTGCTTCCGCTGGGAGACACACTGGGTCGGTGCGGATGTCAGGATCAGCAAAAGGCGGTGGATTGTGTCCGCCGCAGACTGGAAGAATTGGCGCAGCGGGCGGAGGAGGTACATCGGCACCAGGGAAAGGTGTACCAGGTCCTAGGATTTTCCGGCGGGGCCTTTTTAATCATCCTGCTGCTGTTAAAAGACTGTAGCACCACCCACGCGCCTCCCGTCTTCGTCCGGCGAGGGGGAGAACGCAAAACCGGAGGAGCGGTGCGGCAGACGGAAGAAGGTATGCCCACAGAATAGGGAAGGACCGTCCCGCACGGTGCAGAGCCCGGGGCAACTTGATACGAAAGAGGTGTTTTCCGTGGATGTAGATCTCATTTTTAAAATTGCCGCCATCGGGATTCTGGTGGCGGTGCTCAATCAGGTGCTCACCCGGGCGGGCCGGGATGAACAGGCCATGATGACTACCCTGGCGGGGTTGGTGGTGGTGCTGATGATGGTGGTGCAGGAGATTGCCAACCTGTTCGACATGGTCAAAACCCTGTTTCATTTGTGATGGAGACCATGGTAAGAGTAGCCGCTGCCGGCATTACAGCGGCGGTGCTGGCCGTGGTATTGCGGAAAAATACCCCGGAGCTGGCTCTTCTGCTGGGGTTGTGTGCTGGGCTGTGGATGCTGACTGCAGTGGCCGGAGGACTTGGGGCGGTGGCGCAGCTGATGGAGGAGCTGGCCGGCTTGGCGGGCCTGTCTGAGGAACTGCTGGAGCCGGTGGTCAAAACGGTAGTACTGTCAATTTTAACCGGCCTGACGGTGGAGATTTGCCGTTCGGCGGGAGAGGCGGGCGTGGCTGCATTTGTGGAGACGTCAGGAACAGTGCTGGCCGTTGTAGTGGCACTTCCCCTGATACGGGCGGTGATGGTGTTGATGGCGGAGATGCTGATATGAAACGAATTGTAATTTTTCTTGCCCTGGCGTTCACCTGTGTTGTTCCTTGTCTGGGGGCGGAGGTCCCGGAGGTTCCTGGACTGAATGAGCTGTGGAGCCAGACGGAGGACTACGATGTGACCCAGGGGGAAGGGCTGGATCAGGGGCTGTCCAACTTGTTCTCCGACGCGTTGGACCAAGTGGGCAGCCAGATCAAACGAAGCGCGGCCACCGGGCTGAAGCTGTTGGCGGTTGTGCTATTGTGTGGTCTAGCAGAAGGAGCCCGGCTGCAGGAGAAAAAGGAAGGGCTTCCAGCCGTGGAAATTGCCGGGGCGTTGGCCATCACCGCCCTGACCATGACGGATATGGCGGCGTTAATCGGCCTGGGGCGAGATACCCTGGGGCGGATGGATACCTTTGCAGGAACGCTGCTGCCTGTCATGGCCGTGCTCACCGCCGCAACCGGCGGAGTGACTGCCGCCGCCGTCCGACAGGGGGCTACGGTGCTCTTTTCCCAACTGTTGATCACTGCGATGGACAAGCTGCTTGTTCCATTGATTTATTCCTATGTGGCGGTGAGCTGTGCCCATGCGGCAGTGGGAAACCCGGGGCTGAAAAAGCTGGCGGGACTGCTGAAAAGTGCAGCTACCGGTTTGCTGACCGCGTTTCTGCTGGTCTTTGTCGGCTATTTAACCGCCAGCGGAGCCATAGCCGGCAATGTGGATGCTGCCGCCGTCAAAGCGGCCAAGCTGGCCATTTCCAGAGCCATCCCGGTGGTGGGCAGCATTTTAGCCGACGCGTCAGAGACGGTGCTGGCTGGGGCGGGAGTGCTCAAAGGGACAGTGGGGGTAGCAGGAATGCTGGTGGTGCTGGCAATCTGCCTGACTCCCTTTCTTCAGTTGTCCTTTCAATATCTGGTGTATAAAGGGACGGCCGCGCTGTGTGCCACAGTGGCCCAGCCCAGGCTCAGCCAGCTCATCGACGCCATTGGAGGCGCCTTTGGCGTGGTGCTGGGAATGACGGGAGCCGGGGCCCTGGTGCTGTTGGTCAGTTTGGTGTCCGCCTTGTCGGCGGTGGTGGCGTGATGGACGGGGTCAGAGAATGGCTTCTGGCAATCATCTCTGCCTCCATTTTGTGTGCTCTGGCTGACAGTGTCATGCCGTCAGGGGCGGTAAAACGGGTGGGCAAACTAGTGTGTGGGATGGTGCTTCTCTGCGTTGTATTGACTCCGGTGGCCCACTTGGATCTAAAGGGAGGGCAAAGGTGGCTGGAAGATTACCTTGCCGGGCAGGAAGCGCGGAAGACGGAGCTGAACGAACAGGTAAATGAGGGAATGAAAGTCATCATAGAAACGCGATATGCCGCATATATTGTGGACAAGGCGGAGGAAATGGGACTGACTTGCACCGCCCGGGTAAGCTGCCGGGTGGAGGAAGATGGCCTGTATGTGCCCGATGTGGTACAGGTGGCCGGAATCCGGTCCGATGTGGACCAGAGTCGGATGACCCAGTTGATCCAGGAGAACCTGGGTGTCCCGCTGGAGCGGCAAGTCTACGACTGCGAGGAGGAGTTGCCGTGAACGTGAAGTGGCCTGAGTCGGTTCTGAAGTGGAAGGGGGCACTGAAAACATATAAATATGTGCTGTTGGTCATTGCGGTGGGAGTCGTTTTATTGATACTGCCCACAGGGAAAACCGCGGACGATCAACCTAAATATGAGCAGACCACGCAGACAGACAGCTTTGATCTGGACTCTTTTGAGGAAAAGCTGGAGCAGGTCCTGTCCCAGATTGGCGGAGCGGGTCAGACTCAGGTGGTGCTCACCCTGGACAGCGGAAGCCGCCAAGTGCTTGCGCAGGACCAGGATCGGGGCGGAGACGGAAGCGTAGACTCCTCCACCGTTACCGTGGGCCGCGGTTCCGGAAGCCAAGAGGTTGTCCCGCTCCAGACCTTGGCACCAAACTTTCGAGGGGCGCTGGTGGTATGCCCAGGCGGCGGCGACCCACAGGTTCGTCTGAAATTGGTTGAGGCGGTGTCCGCCCTGACTGGTTTGGGAGCGGACCGGATCTCCATTTGCGAAGGGAATACATAAATTTTGATATTAATTGTTAGTAGGAGGAATGAACCATGAGAACGGGGAAGAAGGAGAGAAATTGGTCCCAACTTTGGAAACGGAATGCGGTGGTGGCGGCCATCGCCCTGTTCGTATGTGCTGCTGTCTATCTAAACTGGAACTACGAGCAGGATGCGAAAGCAGGAAAAACGCTGGGCCAGTCTGCTGTGGTGGACGGTGAGGTTGGTGATCCACTGGTGAGCGGCAGCGTGGATGCGTCCGGCCAGACCGGCGCCTCGGCAGGGACCGGAAGTTCGGCAGTCAACAGCTACTTTGCCACCGCCCGACTGAACCGTCAGCAGGCTAGGGACAGCGCACTGTCTCTCCTTCAGGATGCCGCCGCCCGCGAGGATGCCGACGAAACCGTGAAGCAGCAGGTCAACAATACCATTCAGACCATGGCGGACTACACCGTGACGGAGGCGCAGATTGAAAATCTGGTGATTGCCAAGGGGTATGCCGATTGTGTGGCCTTCATCGGAGAGGACGCTTTGAGCCTGGCCATCTCCGCGCCTGAGGGAGGATTGACCGAGGCAGATACCGCCAAAATTGTCGATGTGGTCAAACAGACTGCCGGGTTTACCGCCGACCAAACCAAAATCATCCCGGTAGAGTAACCCCTTAAAAGCAACTGACACGAGGATCTGAGCGAAAGCAATCCGCTTGCGGCCGGCCGGAGGCTATCCTCTGGCCGGCCTGATTTTGCTGCGCATTGGCACAGCAGACCAAACAAGGACAAGGGCGCGGGCGCATGGAAAAATGGTACGAATCCGCTGGTGGAAGTTTTTTCGTCCGCAGTTGTCAAGTGGGGAGAAATGTGGTAAAATAATCACAGATCCAAACAGGAGATCGCGCGATCTAAGGAGTGTGGCAAACATGAGTGAGAATAAAGAGTACGTCTCCCGCTCTGACGAGCTGGGCAATATCCATATTTCCGAGGAAGTGCTGGCCGCCATCGCCGCCGCCGCCGCTTTGGAGGTAGAGGGGGTCAGCAGTTTGGCCGCCAACCTCGGCAGCGACATTGCCGAACTGCTTGGCAAGAAAAATCTGGCCAAAGGCGTCCGGGTCAAAATGGAGGACGACAAAGTTGAGGTGGAGCTGTCTGTGCTGATGGCGTACGGCCACACCATCCCCGAAATGGGAAAAACTATTCAGGATGGGGTAAAAGCGGCCATCGAGTCGATGACTGGACTGGAGGTTGCCGCGGTCAACGTCAACGTGGGAGGAATCACCTTTCCATCCAAGGCGTAATGCTTGAAACGAGACAAAAGAGCAGAGCTGTCATTGACAGCTCTGCTCTTTTGTCCCGGCGGATCCCAACGTCTTGATCATTACGCTCGTTCCCTGCAGTTGCTACCGGAACGGACGATTCTCCACCTCACCGCCGCATGGAATTTCTGCAAGATTTCCACCCGGCACGCCAAACATCTGAATCATGACGAATGAGCAGTTCTTTTGCGTAGACCAAATATTTCCAAATGAAAGCCGATTTTTCCTTGTCGACGGCACAAAATTGTAGTATAATATAAATAATTCACGGTTGTAGCACAAGTAAAATATACATAGACAACAAAACAGGACGAAATGGAACGGAAGCGAGAGCCTCTTCGAGGCATGATAATGTCGTCCACTCAACCGCTCATACAGTGCATGGCTTCTGTCAAAAATTAGGGTTGGGTTAAGCGATGTTCTACGTAATCTGTTGATGGGGGATTTGTTGATATGAAACCAGAATTACAGCTCTTTGAGCGGAATCCAATTATAATGGCGGTGAAGGACGAAAATCAACTAGAAAAAGCCATTGCTTCTGATTGTGATATCCTCTTTTTTTTGTTTGGAAACATCTGCAATATTCGTGGTTTGGTGGAACGTGCGCGACAGGCGGGAAAGCTGACATTTATACATTTGGATCTTACGCATGGCCTTTCAAGCAAGGAAATTGCTGCGGATTTTGCCAAGGAGTTTATTGGGGCTGACGGTGTCATTAGCACGCGGCCACCACACCTTCGCCGCGCGAAAGCAATTGGCTTGTTGACGGTGCTTCGTGTCTTCCTTGTGGATTCCCTGTCTTTGGCCAATTTGGACAAACAGATTGATTCGTGTGATCCAGATCTCATCGAAATCCTGCCGGGAGTTATGCCAAAAATCATCCATCGAGTCAGTAACATTACCAAGGTGCCGGTGATCACGGGCGGACTGATCTTCGATAAGGAGGACATAATCAGTGCGCTTTCCGCAGGCGCACAGTGCATCTCGACTACCTGCGAAAGACTGTGGTATGATGCATGAAGCATGATGTATAGTGATAAGTAATAAAACATTATTTTATTTTCAGAAAAACTATTGCAATTTTAACAAAGCTTTGCTATAGTAATGCAGAAGAGATAGTTGTGTGAGTTGAGCGTAACGACTACCAGTGTAAACTGGGGTTGTTGCGCTTTTTTTTACATTTATAGCAACTCAGAGAATCAAGGAAAAGGAGATTTTGAGAATGGAAACAAGACCTTATGTACCCTGGACACTGATGAACGACTTCTTAGTTGACGCGTTTAAGGGGTACGGCGTTCCGGGAGAAGACGCCAAAATCTGCGCGGATGTGCTTCTGGAGTCTGACCGCCGGGGCATTGAAAGCCATGGATGTAATCGATTTAAACCGATTTATATTGACCGAATTATCAAGGGAACCCTGAAACCAGTCACCAAAATTGAAATTCTGAAGGACACGCCGACCACCATCGTCATGGATGCTCACGATGGCATGGGCATGGTTGCCAGCCACAAAATGATGGAAATGCTGATTGAAAAGGCCAAGAAGTACGGGATGGCCGGCGGTTCAATCTGCAACTCAACCCACTATGGGATTGCCGGGTATTGGAGCAATATGGCCAGCAAGGCGGGGATGATTGGTATTACTGGTACAAATGCCCGCCCCTCCATTGCCCCGACGTTTGGCGTTGAGAACATGATGGGCACGAACCCGCTGACCTTTGCCATCCCAACTGACGAAGAGTTTCCCTTCAGCTTGGACTGTGCGACA
>JAYFPV010000404.1:0-3075 GCA_034927465.1 Lawsonibacter sp. | reverse complement strand
CCCTTCATTAGACTATTATAAACGGGGGCTCCGAAACAATGGATGCAAATCGTGCAATCAAAACCATTCGTACGATTACGAACTGCGTTGTTATTTTCTTATTCGCTGCTGTCGTTGTGGTTGTTTCTGCACAAGTGTTTTCTAGATTTGTAATTAACCTCTCCATTCGCTGGGCAGATGAACTGTCCCGCTTTGCGTTTGTTTGGCTGATCTACATCGGCGGTGCGGTTACGATTCGTGATGGCAGAAATGTGTGCTTTGACCTAATCCTGGATTCCTGCAAAGGAAAATCATGGAAGATAATGTTCACTATTGTTACGACTATTTCTTTGCTGTTCTTGACACTGATGACGGCCTTCGGTATTCTGGTCTGCAAAGTAGAGATGACAGAGGCTTCACCCATTATGCGTTGGCCTATGGCAGTTGTCTGCGCGGCAATACCCATTGGCGGCGTTTTGATGATTTTGGAACAAGTCTGCTATTACCTTGAGCACAAAAATGACAGAGATGACCAAATAGAAGGAAAGGAAGAATAAAATCATGCTAATTGTTTCTTTTGTGCTGTTCATGATATTTCTTTTCTTCGGAGTGCCAATTGCATTTTCACTTGGCTGCGGTTCCATTCTTGCAATCCTGCTCAACGGTACCATATCGCCAATGCTGGTGGCACAAAAGTTGTTTACCGGTGTGAATTCCTTTTCGCTGATGGCAATTCCTTTCTTCATGCTCTCTGGGGAACTGATGGAAGCAGGTGGCATTTCCGAGCGTCTGATTGAGATTGCCAAGTCTTTTTTGGGACATATCACAGGTGGTATTGGAATTGTGGACATCGGCACATCCGCGTTGTTTGCAGGTGTTTCCGGGTCCGCAGCAGCGGATACGGCGGCCGTTGGATCCATGCTGATTCCATCCATGCTGAAGGATGGCTATCCGTCTGGCCTTGCGGCAGTGATTCAGGCCACAGCCGGTTCGCTGGGTCCTATCATTCCACCCAGCATGACAATGATAATTTACTGTTCTTTGACAAACCTTTCGATTGGCGAATGCTTTATGGCAGGCATTGTACCCGGTGTCATTATTGCGGTAGGTACCATGCTGGTTACCTGCATATATGCAAAGAAGCTTGGTATTAAGGGCGGTAAAAAGTACACCTGGAGAGAAAGAGGAAAAGCGTTAAAAGACGGCGGCCTTGCCATTATCATGCCGATCATTATTATTGGCGGCATCGTGTCCGGCGTTTTCACACCTACCGAGTCCGGCGCCATTGCCTGCATTTATGCTCTGCTCGTTAGTATGTTTGTATACAAAAAGCTAAAGCTTTCTGCACTGCCCGGCGTCTTGCTCCGTGCCGCTTCCATGAACGGCATGTGCCTTTTGATCGTTGCAGGCGCATCCATCTTTAGCTGGCTGGTTGCCTTTGAGCGATTCCCAACAATCGTTGTCAACTTCCTCGTGGGCATTACCGACAACAAGTATCTTATTATGGTTCTCCTTGTGTTCTTCTTGCTCTTTGTGGGGATGTTCATTGAGACATTGTCCGCAACGATTATCGTAGCGCCCATTTTGATGCCTGTAGCTGCGTCCTACGGCATTAACAATATTCAATTTGCTCTGATTATGGTCATCACACTGGTTTATGCGGGTGTCACACCTCCTGTCGGCGGCGTGCTGTTCATTACCATGGGCATTGCAAAGGCAAAGATGAAGCAGGTGCTGCCGTACTTAATGCCTTATCTGGCAGCAGTTCTTGTTTCTTTGCTGCTTTTTATCTTTTTCCCTCAAATTGCTTTGTTCATTCCAAACCTGCTGTTTCACTAATGAAGAGGTGTTGATTATGGAATTACCATTAAATGTAGATTTTACAGGAAGAGTAGCCGTTGTTACCGGCGCTGGCGGTGTTCTTTGCGGCTGTATGTCAAAGACTCTTGCAGCGGCGGGGGCCAAGGTTGCTCTGCTAGATATCAATGAAAAAGCTGTGCAGAAAGTTGCTGACGAAATTACGGCAGATGGCGGCACGGCTATCGCCGTAAAGTGCGACATATTAAATGAGGAAGCTATTCAAAAGGCACATGCCGCTGTTCTCCAACAATTTGGCAAGACCAATATTCTACTGAACGGTGCGGGCGGGAACAACCCACGCGCCACCACGACCAGTGAAGTGTTTGAAAAATCCCAGTTAGGCAAGGAGAAAACTTTCTTTGATTTGGATCAAGATGGGTTCCGTTTTGTTTTTGATATCAACTTTACCGGTGAATTCATGGTTACCAAAGAATTTGCGAAGGATATGCTGGACGGCGGCAATAACTGCATCCTGAACATCGCCTCGGTAAATACGTTTCTCCCGCTTACCAAAATCCCTGCCTATGCCGCAGCCAAGGAAGCGGTCGGAAATTTCACCAAATGGCTGGCCATGTATTTCTCGAAGTCGGGTATCCGGGTCAACGCGATCGCTCCCGGCTTCTTGTCCACCAATCAGACCAAAGCGCTGTTTTATGAGGCGGATGGTGTTACCCCAACACCACGGCTGGGAAAAATCATAGAAGGGACCCCCATGAGGCGCCTTGGCAAACCGGAAGAGCTTCTTGGCGCAGTTTTGTTCCTGCTTGATGAGAAAGCGGCCGGATTTATTACCGGTGCGGTGCTTCCCGTGGATGGCGGCTACACGGCGTACAGCGGAGTATAAGTTTCAAAATAAGCAGCTGTCGGGCCGATCTGTCTGGCAGCTGCTTTGTTTGCAGAGGAAATAAGGGATAAATCATCTTAAATGGGGTAGATAAAATGAAAGCTGTTCAGATTACGGATGTGAAAAATATTGAAATTATTGACACATGCGAGCCAAAGCTGAAAGAAAACCATGCAGAAATTTCTGTCAAGGCCATGGGAATCTGTGGCTCGGATGTGCACGCCTATGCCGGCAAGAGCCCGAATGTAACATATCCTGTGATTATTGGGCATGAAACGGCAGGCATTGTGACAAAAATTGCCGAAGGATCCAACCTTCACAATATCAAAATTGGCGACCGTGTGGTGCTCAATCCCTATATATACTGCGGACACTGCTACCCTTGCTCACTG
>JAYFPV010000122.1:0-7284 GCA_034927465.1 Lawsonibacter sp. | reverse complement strand
GACCCTGCTCCTCAGCCAGGCGCAGCGCCTCCTGCGAGGACAGAATCCCCAGCTGTTCCCCGGACTCAGAGATCAGGCGGACCTCCTTGTCCCGAATTTCTTCATTGGTTTGATGACCTGTATTAGCGATGGGAAAGCACCTCCAAACAAAATAAAAATACGGTTGCCGACAAGGCTCCCGTATCACAGCAAACAGCGCCGGAAATCCGGCGAATGTCGTTCCATGTTAACCCATGGGCGCAAGCCTGGGGTGAGGACGGGGAACCGTGCCTACTTTCTTGTACCGTGGTATTTTATCACCAAGAAGTGGCGATGTCAAGGAAAAATCCAAAAAATCACGAATGGGAGAAAAAAGATCCGGCTTCCGGAGTGTGACCTCCGGACGTGCACAGCAGGAAAAAGAAGGAGAAAGATTGACATAAATTCCGAAGAGAAGAAAACAATCAAAAAGTTATTCACAATTTCCACAGAGTTTTCCACAATATTTTGGGGAAAGAGAAAGAAAAAGTGGATTTTTCGCCTTCACTTTCATGGATGAACAAACTTTATACAAAGCAGAGAAAAAACGACAGGTTACATAACACAAAAAAAGAAATAACTGGAGTCAACCAAGGGCAATGTCCCTCGTGGCATACGCGTTTAAATCCGGCCCTGCAACACGTCCGGCCTTCCATTCGTAATACCCTTGACAGCCGATCATCGCCCCGTTGTCGCCGCAGTATTTCAGCTCGGGGAGAAACAGCTGTTCGCCGCTGGCGGCGCATGCATGCTGCAGATCGGACCGGATGCGGCGGTTGGCGGCCACACCCCCGGCCACGGCTACCTTACCGTAGCCCTTGCAGCGGGAAGCCTCCATTACGCGGGGAACCAGAGACTCGCTAACCGCCCGGCCAAAGCTGGCCGCGAAGGAGTGAAGATCCAGAAATTCTCCTTTTTGCTGGGCATTGTGAATCAGATTCAGACTGGCCGTTTTGAGTCCGGAAAAGGACATGTCCAGAATTGCCCCCTGAACGTGGGCTTGGGGAAGTTGGTATTTCTGGTCGTCTCCGCCGTCAGTCAGTCGGTCCATCGGCCCGCCCCCGGGATAACCGATGCCCAGCACCCGGGCCACCTTGTCAAAGCACTCCCCGGCGGCATCGTCCCGGGTACTCCCCAGCACTTCCATCTCAGTATAAGTGCGTACATCCACGATTGCGGTGGTGCCACCGGAGACACACAGGCAAACAAAGGGTGGTTCCAGGTTTGGATGGGTGATATAGTTGGCTGCGATGTGTCCCCGGACATGATGGACAGGAATCAGAGGAAGGCCCAGGGCCATGGCCGCACCCTTGGCAAAATTCACCCCAACCAGCACCGCTCCAATGAGGCCCGGGGCGTAGGTTACCGCCAGAGCGTCCAGGTCGGACTTGTTCAGTCCCGCCTGGGTCAGCGCCTGATCCGCCAGGCCGGTGATGGCTTCCACATGTTTTCGAGAGGCGATTTCCGGTACCACGCCTCCATAAATGGTGTGCATATCAATCTGAGAGGAGACACAGTTGGACAGGACGGTCCGCCCGTCACGGACCACGGCGGCGGCGGTCTCATCACAGGAAGATTCAATGGCTAAAATATTCATGGGGTTCACTCCTCAAGTATTCGGCTCTGGTACGGAGCGGCAATTCAATCATCATCCCCAGGAAATTCTCGCGTCATGATGACGGCGTCTTCTCGGGGGAGCTGGTAATAACCCGGGCGCAGACCAACCCGCTGAAACCTGTGCTTTTCGTACAGACAGATGGCCGGCAGATTGGAAACCCGGACCTCCAGTGTCAGGAAGGAGAGATTGGCGGCCCCAAAGCGGCAGTACACATCCAGAAGAGCCGAGGCCACGCCGTGGCGTCTTGCGTCTGGCTCCACGGCAATGTTGTCGATGTAGCCCTCATCCAGAACCACATGAAGGCCGGCGTAGCCCAAAATGTTGCCCTCGTCATCCTCGGCGACGAGAAAGCTGGCCTGAGGATTGAACAGCTCTTCCGCCAGCGTGGCTTCCGACCACGGAGCGGAAAAGCATTCCTTCTCCAGCGCGGCAATCTGAGGCACGTGGCTGCGGTCCATGGGAACGATCTCATAGTACATGGGTGCTTCCTCCTACAGATTTAGTTCCGGGGGGAAGGGTTCTCGGCCCATCAGACCCCACATTTTGTCGATGTAAGACAGGGTGTAGTACCCCTCAAAGACGTGGAAACGGAAGGCACCGGAATCGGTGAGACGCCAAGCGTCACCTTCGTTCCGAATCCAGCCCAGCAGACGGGCCAGAGCCAGCTCCGGGCCGTACCGCTTGTTCAGTGAGACGCCGAAAAAGGAATTAAATTCTGATTCCGAAATGCGGGTGGTATAGGCCCGCCAGAACAGATCATACACCATTCGCTGCCGTTCTGTAAAGCGGCAGGTAAGGGCGGTGGGCAGTTTACCACCCGAAACCCGGCCGAGATAGGCCGGAATGGAGAAGGTATTTACTTTAAACTGGTCCCGCAGCAGAGTGGTGGCCGAGCAGCCGAAGCCTAAAAAATTGGTCCGTGTCATGGAGGAATAGCCGTGGCCCGAACTCCGGGCAAACGTCCAGATGGAGTCCCGCACATAGCCGCGTCCCCCGAGAAAGACGGTCACCTGGTTTAGCAAAGCCCGTTTTTCTCGCCTGGATAGGGCATGATCCGGGCCGGGAGTAAAGGAGAAGTCGATAAAGGGGTAAAGGGCGATGTGGTTGGCGCCCATTCCCTCGGCCAGCAGGATGTCCCGGCGCAGATCGTCGAAGGTCTGACCGGGCAGTGCAAAAATAAAGTCGGCGGATACGGTGTCAAAGGGGACAGTACCCAGGGCCGCCCCCAAGGCGGCAGGGTCAGGCTGTTCCCGGCCCAGCCAGGATAGGGAGTTGGATTGAAAGGACTGCACACCCACGCAGATGCGGGTGACTCCCGCTTGCTTTAATACGCGCAGGGTGTCCTCGGTCACGTCCCGGGGGTGAAGCTCCACGCCGATGCCGTCGGTAATCTGAAAGTATCTCTCCAGGGCGGTTATGATCTCCCCCAGAGATTCCGCCATCAGGGCAGGGGAACCGCCTCCGAAATACAAGCTGGTCACCTCACGCCGCCCTTCCCACTGGCTTCCCACCAGCCGGATTTCCTCCAGAAGTCCGGCCAGGTAGGCCCGGGCCAGTTCCGCGTTCCACACCACCTTGCAATAGGGGCAGAAGGGGCACAGGGTGCGGCAAAAGGGGATATGGACATACAGCCCCAAAGGCTGGGCTTCCGCCAGCGTAAGAGGTTGTTCAAAATCGGGTGAAAAATGAAACGGAGCCCGGCTGCGGGTCAGCCACATCCGGGCTCCGGTGATCAGAGCAGACATCGAGTTGCCTCCATTCAGATGTACTTCAGATAGGTGGACAGCATGTCCCAAATCACTGGGAGCTTTCCCTGAAATACCAGGGCGTACTCGGCGGCGAAGAAATAACCACACTGATCGCACAGCCCGGGTACCTCGATACACCGGCCGCACACCGACACCTTGCCTTGCTCCACTACAACACATTGGCGGCAGGGGGTGGGAAAGGAGTTGTCAATCAGGTAGGGAAATGCGGTTTTCAGGTTGAAGATGGGGTCGCCCGCGGCCATCCGCTCCGCCAGCCCGCTGCAGACCGCCTGCTTTTCCGCCCGGCTTAGGGCCAGAGGCTGAGTATCTGGATAGGGGGTGTGAAAGTTGAAGGAGACGGCCCGGACGTTGGGTTCCTCCCGGGCCACCTGGCACACATGGGTTACGGCGTGCTGGTTCAGCTGGTTGATGGCCATATACAGGCAGATGTTATTCGAAGTGGCCCCCCGGATATTGGCCAGAATGGTGTCATAGGTGTCTCCTCGGATGGCATTGTGGGCGGCCCGGTCTCCGTCCAGGGAGAGGAGGATCAGGTCGGCCTCGGGCAGATCGATGGGGAAAGTCCCGTTGGTTACCGTGTTGACGATGAGAAAACCGATCTGTTTGGCCTCGACAACCAAGTCCCGCAGGCATCGGCTTCCATCCCGCCAGAGGAAGGTCTCGCCCCCGCAGAAAAACAGGATGCGCACCCCCATGCGGTGCAGCAGCTCCATCTCCCCGCGGATCTGCTCGTATGGATAGTCGGCGGAGATAATGTTGTTCACCGAGCAGTGCTTGCAATGCAGGTTGCACCGGTCGGTGAGAATAATGGTGCCCAGAATGGGCGTGTTCCGCCGGAGCAGGATCGTGCTTATGCCGAAGGCGGAAAAGGTGAGAAAGGAAGACAGCTTCACAAGACAGTACCTCACAATCAGACGGCAAACAGAGACAGGCCGACGAGGTTGGTGGCCAGATTGGCCCCCATGTGGACCAGCCAGGATGGCCAAAGGCTCCCCTCCCGATCCAGGGCGTTGAAGATCAGGCCGCCCACAGTCAGCCCGGCGGTGAACAGCAGGAAAAAGAAGGGGTGAAGCCAGCCGTCCAGAATGCAGACATGGTACAAAGCAAACGCCCCGGAGGAAAAGCCCCAGGCAAACCTGTCATAGCCAGCCTTACGTAGGGTAAGAAAAGCAAACCCGCGAAAAAACAGCTCTTCCAGCAGAGAGTTGAAAAGGGTAATGTACAGTGCCGCCAAGGGAAAGGTGGCGGCCGTGAGACCTTCTTTGGCGCTCAGGTTTCCGGGGATGGCGGATAGATCCAGCCAAGGGGAGAGGATGGCGTATCCACCCAGGAGAAATAAAAACACCCCTCCGGCCAACAGCACGCCCCGCTTCAGCGCGGAGCGGGAGGGCCGATGAAAGACGCTGAGGATTTTCTGGTCCCGAAATTCCAGGGCATACAGCCCGATACAGCCCAGGAAGAACACGGCTTTGAAGGCGGATTTGACCGGGTAGACCGGGCGCAGCCACACCTCTACCCAGGCCATGGCTCCGCACCCCAGAAACACCAGGCAGACCACGGCCAGGGCCCGCTTATCCAGCCGGCTCATTTATGCCACGCCCAGCAGCACCCGCTTGGCCAGCAGACCAAAGTGGCGGGCGGTGGTGTACACGGCGTAACGGGTGGTGGTGGAAAGCGGGAAGACATCTTCACCCCACTGGCCGTGGATAGTCAGCGGTAGGGCCGAGCCCTCGTACATCACATATGGGGCGAGAAGCTGCTCCAGCTGGTGAACCGTGGGGCATCGTTCTGTCTCAGCCCCCTCCACCCGGCACAGGAGCAGTAGCTCATGGACAAAGGTAGCGCAGGTATAGGTTTTTGGAATCGTGGGCTGGCGGTGAAGCAGCGAAGCAACCGCCGCCGGTGTGTTATAAAGATACGTCTCCCGTTCATCCCAGAGACGGTCCAGAAACGTTTGCAGGGAAAAGAAGCTGGAATCCTCCACGCTTAAACGGCAGATCTTAACCTGGACAGGTTGGGAGTAAGAGCGATAGCGCAAAATGGATTCCAGGACAAAACCGCCGTACAGGGGAATGGCGTGGTAATAGCGGGCAAAGGAGTACATGTTGTGGATGTCCGGCTCAAACGAAAAGGACACATGGTTGTATTGGTTCCGAGTGGCGACCCGGATCAGCCGCCCCATCTCGGTTGGGGTGGCGGAAAACACGATGTAGACGGCGTGGCCCATATGGCTTCCTCCTAAATCAGTCGGGTTTCCGGCGGCACAGTTCGTATACGCCCCATCCAAGGGCACAGCCCACCGCCGGGGCGACGGCACCGAACAAAAAGATCAACGCGCCCAGTCGGTCCCAAGTTTGGTTACGCACAAAATAGAACAGAGCAAAAGACAGGGGAATGGCCAGCAGCAGCAGCGGAATGGCCCGTACAAGTTTGTTCCGGGTCACCCGAAGCAGAAAAAGCTGCAGGCAGAAGGCGGGCACGGCGTGGAACGTCGGCCGCAGATAAGGGATTAGCTGGGGCCAAGGGAACGCCAGAGGGCCTCCATCGGGCATCCAAATCCAGAAGTAGAACGCCAGAGAGCAGATAAATCCAAGCGCCAGCAGGACCGACCGGATATGTTTCATCAGGGCCTCCGTTTTAAAAAGTGAAGTGTGAACTTGGGTTATGTTCAGTCTACCAGAAGAGAAGACGCCGCGCAAGGAGTATGAGACACCCGGTTCGATTTTGGAGATAGGCGGTCAAAACGCCCTGCCGGGAGAAACCACGGCAGGGCGTTTTGGCTTTGTCAACAAAGCCTTGCAGAGTTCGCGCCCCGCACGGCACAAAACAGTTCAATCGTTTCTCCGATGACCTTTGCATCGGGAAACCCCTTATCCAGTTTAATGGGCAGACGCCCAACTTGTTCCAGCGGCAGTCTCTGCGATGAGGGGGACGGGGAGATGGGCCACCGCCTCCATCTCCTCCTTCACCAGCCGCTGAACGGCCTCGGCCTCGGCCTGCGGGCAGTCCACGACGAGCTCATCGTGGACCTGAAGGACCAGCTTGCCCTGCAGCCCTTCGGCCTTCAGCCGATTTCGGACGCGGATCATGGCCATCTTGATGATGTCGGCAGCCGTGCCCTGGATGGGAGCGTTAAGGGCCACCCGCTCACCAAAGGAGCGGGTGTTGAAGTTGGAGGAGGTCAGTTCCGGCACCCAACGCCGCCGGCCGAACAGGGTGGACACATAGCCGTCGCACTTGGCCTGCTCCACCACGGCATCCATATAGACCCGGACGCCGGAGTAGTGCTGGAAGTACTTGTCTATATACTCCTTGGCCTGGGCCACCGTCACGCCGATGTCTTGGGACAGGGAAAAGGGAGAGATGCCGTAGACAATGCCGAAGTTGACCGCCTTAGCGCTGCGGCGCATCAGGGGAGTGACCTCGCCCTGAGGCACGCCGAATACCTGGGAGGCGGTAATGGTGTGGATATCCTCGCCACTTAAAAAGCCGTCAATCATGGCCTGATCTTCGGCCATACAGGCCAGCAGGCGCAGCTCGATCTGGGAGTAGTCGGCGTCCACCAGTACCTTTCCCGCCGGGGCAACGAACATCTTGCGCAGCTCGGCCCCCAGTTCGGTGCGTACGGGGATGTTTTGAAGATTGGGTTCGGTGGAGCTCAGCCGCCCAGTGGCGGTGACGGTGTTTTGGAAGGAGGTGTGGATGCGGCTGTCAGGCGGAATGACCTTGCCCAGCCCGTCCACATAGGTGGACTTCAGCTTGGCCAGCTGGCGGTATTCCAAAATTTCCTCGATGATGGGGTGACGTCCCCGCAGTTTGTCCAGCACGTCGGCATTGGTGGAGTATCCGGTCTTCGTCTTTTTCACCGGGGGCAGCCCC
>JAYFPV010000024.1:0-2707 GCA_034927465.1 Lawsonibacter sp. | reverse complement strand
GGTGTCTATGACCGGAACCGCACCTTCTACAACACCATGTCTCCTTCTATGGACATTTTGATTTCGTCCAATTTGGAGCGGTTGTTGCTCTCTTTGACCCAGGAGGTGGATGAGGTTAAGGACTACATGGAGCAGCTGAACGCCTCCGGGCGGTATGAGATTCGGGACCGGGTGCGGGAAAAGCTGCAAAAGCTGTTTTGGGGCTATTGCTGCGACGACCGGGAGACCCAGAGCGTGATTGGGGAGATCTATAAGGCGCATGACTACCTGATTGATCCCCATACCGCTGTGGCGTTCTCGGCTCTGACGCAGTACCGCAAGGAAACCGGGGACGAAACTCCCTGTGTCGTGGTATCCACGGCCAGCCCGTTCAAGTTCTGTGACAGTGTGCTGGAAGCTTTGGGCGAGACCAAGCTGGCGTCCGGGTTAGACGCGCTGGATCAGCTGTCCCAAAAGACAGGGCTACCCGCTCCTGCGCCTCTGGCCGGTTTGCGGGACAAGCAGATCCGGTTTACCACTGTGGTGGAGAAGGACCACATGGTGGACGCAGTGCGATCCATGTTAGGGTGAGAGCCGATGGCGCTCTACGCGATTGGAGATACCCATTTGTCTATGGGCAGCGATAAGCCCATGGATGTGTTCGGCGGCGGCTGGACTGGTTATGTTGACAAACTGCGCCTGGGCTTTGCGGAAATCCGGCCGGACGATACGGTGGTTTTGTGTGGGGATCTGTCCTGGGGGATGAGTCTGGCGGAGGCACGGGAAGATTTTGCCTTTCTGGATGGCCTGCCCGGGAAAAAGCTGCTGATGAAAGGAAACCACGACTACTGGTGGACCACAGTGTCTAAGATGCAGCAATTTTTTCAGGAGAACGGGTTTACCACCTTTCAAATCCTGCATAACAACTGTCATGTGTATGAGGAGGTCGCTCTGTGCGGCACCCGCGGCTGGTTTTATGAGGAGGACCGAGGTGAGCACAGTGCCAAGATCTTCCATCGGGAGCTGATTCGTCTGGAAGCATCGTTGAAGGCGGGGGGAGACCGGGAGAAGTTCTGCTTTCTTCACTATCCTCCACTGTACCAGGGGTACCGCTGCCAGGAGATCATCGACTTGCTGGAACGATATGGGGTGACCCGGTGTTATTACGGACACCTCCACGGTGGAAGCCACCGACTGGCGGTGTCCGGACGGCAAGGCAAGGTGGAGTACCATCTGATTGCGGCCGATTATTTGCATTTTCAACCGCAAAAAATTCTTTCGTGAGGAAAATTCACGGAAATTTTTAAAAAAGGCTCTGGTCAAACGGCAATATATCTGATAGAATATCGTGGCGAAAGTAAAAAGGCGCTGTTGTTCCGCTGTCAGGAGCAGAAGTGCGCCGACAGGAGGAATCTACACAAATGAAGGTCACCAGTGTTGAACAGAAAGAAAAAAGCACGGTCGAACTGACCATTCAGATTGAAGCAGAAGAGTTTGAGACCGCCGTTCAGAAGGCATATCTCAAAAAACGCGGCAGCATCGGCGTTCCCGGTTTCCGGAAGGGCAAGGCTCCCCGGAAGATCATCGAGGGCATGTACGGTACTGGCGTATTCTACGAAGATGCCATCAATGCCGTTTATCCAGGCGCCTATGAGCAGGCCGTTCAGGAGCAGAAGCTGGACGATGTGGGCTATCCTAAGATGGAGGTCGTCGAGGTAGGCAAGGATGGGTTTACCTTTAAAGCGCTGGTCGCGGTCCGTCCCGAGGTCAAGCTGGGCGACTATAAGGGCCTTACCGCCCCAAAAGCAGAGTCCAAAGTGACCGAGCAGGACATCAATGACGAGATGAAGCCCTATATCGACCGGGCGACCCGGCTGGTGAGCGTTGAGCGCGCGGCCGGAATGGGTGACACGGCGGTCATCGATTTTGAAGGCTTTGACAGCGGTGTGGCGTTCGAGGGCGGAACGGGCGAGAACTACGAGCTGAAGATTGGATCCGGCTCTTTTGTCCCAGGGTTTGAAGACCAGGTCGTCGGCATGAAGGCCGGCGAGGAGAAGGACATCGACATTACTTTCCCGGAGGATTACCACCCCGAGCTGGCCGGAAAGCCGGTGGTGTTCCATGTCAAGGTCAAGGAGATCAAGGAGCCCCAGGCACCCGAGGTGGACGATGAGTTCGCCAAGGATGTGACCGAGTTTGAGACGCTGGAGGCATTCCGCAAGGATCTGGAGCAAAAGGTAGCCGACCGCCGCGCCAAGCAGGCCCAGAGCGACTTTGAAAATGCTGTGATGGAGCAGCTGGTGGCGAACATGGAATGCGAGATTCCGGACGGCATGGTGGAAGTTCAGCTGGATAAGCTGATGGACGACTACGCTATGCGTCTTCAGGGGCAAGGTATCTCCATGGACGACTATATGAAGATGATGGGGATGACCCCTGATGTGATGCGCGTGTCTGCCAAGCCTTCCGCCCTGCGCCAGGTGCAGATGGAACTGGCACTTGCCGCTGTGGCCGAGGCCGAGCAGCTGGAAATTGCCGATGAGGAGTACGAGGCTGAGGTGAGTCGCCTGGCCGAGCAGTATAATCTTGCGCCTGAGAAGGTAAAGGGTATCGTTTCCGCAGAGGATCTAAAGAAGGATCTGAAGCTGAAGAAAGCCAGCAACCTAGTCATCGCCGAAGCCAAGGTGGGCGAGGCCAAGGTAAAGGATGCCGAAGAGGCAGAAGAGAC
>JAYFPV010000069.1:0-6742 GCA_034927465.1 Lawsonibacter sp. | reverse complement strand
TGAGATAAACCGTGGTCTTCAGCACATCCTTCATCTCCATACCGGCCTCCTGAAGGATGGCCTGCACGTTGTTCAATGAAGTGCGGGTCTGAGCCTCAATACCATCGGGCATGACGCCAGTGGCAGGATCAATAGGCAGCTGACCGGAGATGAAAGTAAAGCCGCCGAAGGAAATAGCCTGCGAATAAGGGCCGATCGCGGCGGGGGCATTGGCACTTTTGGTTTCTATTTTCATAGGGGAAAACTTCCTTTCTCAATTACCGACGGATGGACAGATCCGGAAGGCAGGAAAAAGTTTCTATTTTTAGGATAGAGTCCATCAATGTAGTGGCCGCTTCTTTGGAGAAGAAAGCCTCTGCCAATCCTAAAAATTTGATCTGTTCCTGTCTTGCGGACAGAGGTACAGAGACGCTGCCGGACATGTCGTCTATCTGGCAGGAGAATGTCTGTCCATCCGCCATGGTGACGGTGGTGCGGCTGCCCCAACGCTTTGGGTACCGCGTGGTGAACAGATCACTGCCCACCACACGGGTGGCTTTGGCGATGCGCGCTACCTCTGGGTTGTCGATCGTTTCCATGGAGAATTCCCGCAGGGAGACTTGCCCGTAGACGAAGGCGACGGCGCAAGTAAAGGGAATGCTGAACTTGGCCTCAACCGGAGTCTCTGGGTACTTGGAAAAACCACATTGCAGCACGCCTATGTCATAGGTCTCCACCAGAACAGAGGCAATGTCCTCTGGGTGCAGATGCTCCGTGTCGTGAAGTTGCAGCGCCGCATCGATGGCGTGGTGAGTGGTGCGACAGCAGGGATAGGGCTTCTTGTCCATGGCAAGAAAGGCATAATCCTGCCCAAGCCCCTGGCAGATTTTGGCCATGTCAAAGCGGTCGCTCACGGCCTGATACAGCCCGCCGTCTGCGGCATCCAGAATATGCTCGGGACCGGTCATGCCACTCTGAGCCAGAAAACAGGCTGACAACCCGTTGGTCGCAGCCCGGGCGGGGTGAAGTTTTTTGCAGGTGGACCCTTCCGCCAGAAAGGCCCACAGACCGCTTGACTGGGTCCCAGCCATGCCAAAGGCGCTGACAATCTGATCCTCGCTGAGATCCAGCAGGCGGGCGGCGGCCGCCGCCGCGCCGAAGGTTCCAATGACGCCCGTGGTATGCCAACCGCGCTTGCGGTTGCTGGCTACGTCCATGCCAAGACCCACCCGGCTCATGACCTCGTAACCCACAATGACGGCCTCCAGAAAGGCGCGGCCGTCTGCACCAATGGCATCCGCCACCGTCCATGCAGTGGGAATCACCACCGCGCCAACATGGGATTTCGAGCCGGTATGCACGTCATCCAACTCCAGATCGTGGGCCATCATGCCGTTGAGGAGCAGGGCACTGGACAGACTGGTGCGATAGCCCTGACACCATGCCGCTGCGGATTTTCCGTTGCTTCCCGTGCCACACCAGTTCAGATACTCCTGGCCAATGGCGGCAATTTCCTGGGAGGAAGCAGCGCCCAGCGCTGCTCCCAGATTATCCAGCACACAGTATTTTACTGCATTTAAAGCCCCGTCGGGCAGCTGATCAAGATGAAAACTGCGGACAAAGTGGGCAAGCTTGCGGATTTCTTGAGCCATAGCCGCCTCCTTACTCAGATGTCCAAAGAGTTATATTTTTCGATGTAGTTCAAAAGGCCGCCTTCATTTATAATTTTGACTTCTTTTTCCGACAAAACGAAGGGCATCTTAAACCCGGGGTCGTTTACCTTTTTGATTACCCGGTTCTTCACGTCAATGAACAGTTCGTCTCCCTCATCAATGCGATCGGTGTCGCATTCAATGATGAGCATGCCGTTGTTAATGGCGTTGCGGTAGAAGATGCGGCCAAAGGACTTGGACAGCACCGCGCCCACGCCGGCCTCCTTAATGATAATGGGGGCGATTTCACGACTGGAGCCGCAGCCGAAGTTGCGGTCGGCCACGATGAAGTCGTCGATTTTGACCCCTTGTACAAAATCGGGACGGGCATCCTCCAACACATGCTTGGCATACTCCTTGGGGTTAGCGCGCAGGGAGATCAGACGGCCGGGAGCGATAGAGTCTGTGCTGACGTTGCTGCCAAACTTCCAGGCACGGCCCTGAATGGAATCTCGAATCATTGTGACGTTTCCTCCTTATCTCAATCCATAATCTCACGAGGATCGGTGATGTGACCCGTGAGAGCGGTAGCTGCTGCGGTGGCGGGGCTGGAGAGGTAGATACGGGCGGTGGGGTTTCCCATTCTACCCTTGAAATTGCGGTTCTGGGTAGCGACCACCACCTCGTTATCGGCAGGGATGCCCTGATGTACGCCCATGCAGGGGCCGCAATTAGGGGCCTCAATCATGGCGCCGGCCTCTGCCAACGTCAGCAAGGTGCCGTCCCGCATGCACTCCTTGTATACATAGTTGGAGTTGGGGATGACCAGCAGACGTGTGCCCTTGGCAACTTTCTTACCTTTGAGGATGGAAGCGGCAATGTGTAGATCTTCCACACGACCGTTGGTGCAGCTGCCGATAAAGACCATGTTCACATGCTCGTCGGTGCAGTTGCGGGCCAGATCCACGTTTTCCACGTAATGAGGTTTGGACACCAGTGGCTCGAGTTGGGTGGCATCAATATCGATGACACGCTCGTAATTCCCGTCCTCGCCACCCTTGACTTCCAGATAGTCGCCTTCACGGTCGAACTTCTTCATATATTCGCGGGTATGCTCGTCCGTCTCCATAATGGCATTCTTAGCACCTACGTCTACGCCCATGCTCGTGATGGTCAGACGGCCCTCCATGGACAGGGAAGAGATGGTATCGCCTCGGAATTCCAGAGACTTGTAGATGGCCTGATCAGATTTGATGATGCTAGCCAGCTTCAGCATGATGTCCTTGGAGTAAACGCCCTTGGGCAGAGCACCGTTGACATTGATACGGAAGGTCTCGGGCACCTTGATCCAGGTTTTTCCAAAGCGGGTGACGGCCACCATGTCGGTGGAGCCGCAGCCGGTCGCGAAGCAGCCGTAAGCGCCGTGGACGGTGGTGTGGGAGTCGCCCACCACACATACGGAGCCGCATTTCAGAAAGTTTTCATAGACATGGGCGTGAACGTGACCAGTACCACCCTCTTCCCAATGGCAGCAGTGCGACAGAGCGTAGTCGCGGCACAGAGCGTGCTCATTGGCCACCTCACGGCTGGACTCGGGTCCAAATTCGTTTGCGAACAGGACGCGCTCCGGATCGAATACAGGCTGATCAACGTAGTTGCGTTCCTGCATCAGGCGAACCAGCAGGGGGCCGGAACCGTCATGCAGTGCGGCAAAGTCCACGTTGACGACTACGGTCTCACCCGCCTTTACCGGATAACCCATGTTCTTACTAATGATCTTTTCGACAAGTGTCTGTCCCATGTTTGATGTACCTTCCTATCTTAAATTAATCTTTTATATTATTATTCACACAGTAGATCCACCAGTTCGGAGGCGGAGGTCATCTCCTCAAAGGTATGAATCCGGCGGGAAATGGCATCGATGCGCGCTTTGGAGTAGAACGGCTCAAGATTGTTGGAGAACTTCTCATTGACGGCCTCGAAATTGATTGGGTTCTGTTCGGTACCCATCTCGTAGCGCTGATCGGCCACGAAGCTCCGTCCGTCCTTCAGTGTGACCTTCAGCCAGCCGGGGAAATAGCCTGGGTTTTGCTTCGCGTCGTCGTCGACGCACTGGATCTTATCCATCAGCGCGCAGACCTTGGGTTCGGAGGCGTATTTCAGGTCGATTTCCCACGGGCTGACCTTCTGGTGCAGCGCCGCCATAGCCACCACATAGGGCAGCGAAAAACGCATAATGTAGTCTGTATTGGGCCGGGTCTTGGCATCCCGGGGGACGCAGACGATGGGATAGCAGCGACTTTCAATGCGGCACTCAGCAGAATCAATGTCATCTGCGGTAAATTTGTTCTCCCGTATCAGCCGTACCATGCAGTCGATGAAAGAATGGGTCATGTGACACACAGGGTACAGCTTAACGGTGATCTCCGGGGTGTGCCAGACCTGCCCCAGGTCGGAAAATGCCTCCTCTAGACCGTCCACGCCGCCGCAGTGGGTCATCCATAGGCCAAATTCGCCCTCGAACACCTTGGCGGGGCCAGTGAAGCCGTTATGTGCCAGAGCCAGCGCATAGAGAGCACTGTGGGCAGCCCAGCCTGGGTGCAGCTTCTTCACCCACGTTCCATCCCGCAGAAATTCCTGCAAGGCGGCAGACTGGCTGCCGCAGATGCCCATGGCATTCACCAGTGTCTGCCTAGACTCGCCCATTAGCTTTGCAGCTACGCAGGCGGCAGCGAAGGGAGAAACGATACCGGTACCATGGAAGCCTACGTCGTGAAAGCGTCCTTTGGCAGCCAGCGCCAGACGTACGATGATCTCCCAACCCGCCACGATGGCCTCCAGGATCTGTTCACCGTTTGCACCCACCTGCTCGCCTACGGCAACGGCGGTGCTGACCACGGCTGCGCTGGGGTGGACGATACCGCCCACATGGGTGTCGTCATAGTCCGCCCCGTGAATCAGGCCTGCATTATAAAGAACGGCGTTGGCGGCATCGGCCGTATCATTGGTACCCCAGAGAGTGCAGCTTCCGCCAGCGCACAAGCCGCCTACGGTTTTACGCAGGATGATGGCGTGTTCCATGTCCTGACAGGCCATAGCAACACCGAAGGTGTCTGCAAGCAGCATTTTTCCATGTTCAATAACGTTAGGGGGAACGTCGTTAAGGCGCAGGGAAAGCGCGAAGTCGGCCATCCGTTCCGAGATGGTTTGCCGAAATTCCTGTTTTATAATCGGTCACCTCTGATCTGCTTCTTTTATTTTCATCTTATCCTAATATAATTATCAGACAGTTGTCCAATATCCTTTTTGACAAGAGTGCTATTGCTTTTTCGCACGACCGTCCGCCACAGAGAAGAAACGGATATTGCTCAGAGAGAAAGCGCTATCCTGATGGACGTTTAAAGGTGGTCACATTGCGTCTCATTATACGGTTCCACATGGTGGGTATGCCCCGACAGGGACATTCGCTGCTTATCTTATCACCCGGAACCTTTGCTATAAATTCGCCTTGTTAAAAATGGCAGAATAAAATTGTAAAAAGCACCAAAAAAATGCATAAAAATTTGTCTGGAAAAATGGAAAATAAGCGCATAAGACGATTGACAAAATCTCAATTCGCAAGTATGATTTATGTTGTAAATATATGAACGAATTCATATATAATGAACGATGAAGAGGGAAAACTTACTGAGCATTGTCCCAACTGGCAAAACACCGGCGAATTGAATCCACGTTTGGCAGTCGACTTGCTCAAAAGGAGGAGATTGCAGGAGCAAATAAGGCTTGACGGGTCGTGCATGGTCACAGCACAATCATCAAAACAGAAGGGAAGAGTAAGCAATGGGAGCATCACCAAGTTTGATTATTATGTGGATTTCGTATATTTTTGCAGCAATATTCCCCGTCGTATACGTGACGGTAAAAGGGGGTAACAAGAAATGAACACGAATACCATTTATCTTAGTATCGTTGTCATTTTTATGGTCGCGCTGATGATAATTGGCATAATAATTTCCAAAGGGATTAAAAACACAAAAGATTGGATGGTTGCCGGTAAGTCGCTGGGCATCATCCCTATGGCTGGTACTTATTTTGCGACCATTGTTAGTGCGGCCTCCATCGTCAGCTATATGGGATATTATTATCTGAACGGCTGGCCGGGTTGGTGGAACTGCGCAGGAACTTTTGTTACCTCATTTCTGGCTTGCTTGTGGTTTGCCAAGCGGCTGCGGAGAGCCGGATGCGACACTTTGCCGGATTATATCGATCATCGCTTTGGCCGCAGTCTTTCAATCCCTGCGGCGATCCTGATCGTTATTTGCACTACGGCATTGCTTGCCGCTCAGGTTATTGGCGGCGTTGTGATCTTGCAGGCTTTTGTTGATTGGAATAAGATTATCTGCTGCATGATACTGCTAGTCGTGTTTATCGCATTTACCGCTATGGGTGGAATGAAGGCAGTTGCGTGGACGGATACGGTCTGCTCCGTTGTGATTATCATCGGTGTTTGGGTTATGGCGATCACTTTCCTGAAACAGGTGGGCGGATTCGCTGGGATGAATGAGCAGGTGGCATCCATAAATCCGGAATATGTACAGGCGTTTAGCGCCAAGATCCCTCCCATTACAGCGCTTTCATGGGTTGTGACCTGGGGTATTTGCAATTTTGGCGCTCCACAGTTTATTGCCCGCTTTTTTTCTGCAGAGAGCCCGGAAGTTGCTTCTCGCTCGCAGGGTCTCACTGGCATTGGCTTGCTTTTGTTCTATGGTCCGCTTGCGATCATTGGCATTTCCGGCATGATTCTTGTCCCTGGAATTGAAAAGCAGGACAAAGTGTTTGTCACACTGGTCACTCAGCAGCTTTCTCCCATCTGGGGCGGCATCATGTTTGCCGCTGTTGTCGCCGCGATCATCTCAACGGCAGACTCGCTGTTGCTGCTTGCCGCCTCTACGTTCAGCAACGATTTGTGGGCAAAAATCAAGGCTAATACAACCGATGCACAACAGCTTAAGGTTTCCCGTATTGCCACTGTCGTAATTGGCGTAGGCGCTGTGGTACTGTCCTTCATTTTGAGTGACGCGATCCAGTTTATCCAGGCAAAATCTGTCACT
>JAYFPV010000015.1:0-3902 GCA_034927465.1 Lawsonibacter sp. | reverse complement strand
ATTTGTCCGGATCGGCGCAGTGCACCGTTTTGTTATGTTCTCGGTGAAGAAAAAGCTCATCCTTTAGAAAGATTTTTCCGCTTCTAATTTTCTCCAGCTGGTTTTAGTAACGCGGGTAGGTGGATTTTCCCTCTCCCGAAGGGCCAATGATAAAGATATGCTATCAAAAAGGGCCTTGCTGTTCCCTGCTTTTTGGCAGCAGCCAGTGGGTCTCATTTATTCCATCCGAAAGGGCACCCTCCGTTTCTAAAAGCGGAGGGCGTCTCTTTTTGATCTACGGCGGGCCGCAATCATAGCACAATGATCTTGATACTAGCGAGATTTCTGTCGAGCAGTTTGTAGCAGTCGTACGGTGCGACGCTCAGGTGGGTTTTACTCAGGCGTATGAGCAGCGCATTCAGGAGTGCAGAAATCGGATTGAACAGTTCCTGCGGGAAAACCGCCGTATTTACGGTGTCACAACAGGATTTGGAGAAAATGTCCGGTATGTGATTCCACCCGAAGATGCAGTGACGCTTCAGAAAAACATTATCCATTCCCACTCCTGCTCGGTCGGTCGGCCGTTGGAAATCGAACAGGTACGGGCGATCATGCTGATGCAGATTTTAAACATGGGCAGCGGCGTTCCTGGTCAAAAATCCGGGACTGAACAACGGATTTATGATTCCCCAGTACACGGCGGCGGGCCTTGTGTCCGAAATAGAATTCTGGCCCATCCGGCTTCGGTGGACAGCGTGCCCACCTGTGCCAATCAGGAGGACCCGGTGTCGATGGCATATACGGCCAAGCAGCTGGCAATTGTCAGTGCGTTCCCGCTGCTAATTGTCATGAGTCCGATGCTGATCAGCGGAATGATCATGCTAAAGAACTATAAAAAATATGATACAGTGGATCATTCGGAGGCTTCCATCGTGGAAAAAGAATTGATCTGCGACTTTGATGAGAATGCCTGCATGTAATTTTTGGCGCGATATCCGAGTCTGGCAGGCAGCGAGGCGGACAAAGATTCGATCAGAAAAGGCAGCCCCCTCAGATAGAGAGGCTGCCTTTTTTTGCTTTTCGGTCCAGCTTCGCGGTTCCGTAGCGATCAAGATGTACCTGCTTCCCGGTAAAATTGTATTCCGACGGGCGCGGTGATCCGGCTGGAGAGCAAGCGCTCCTGATTGATGGAGCCAACGCGGGGAAAAAGCCATTCTTTTTTTGCAGCGGGGTATGTGGTATAGTAGAAACGGAACTAAATTTTCCTGCGACCCCATTTTTTGAGCTGGAATTCGCGAATAAAATAATAGTGGCCGATGAATGGACACGAGTTTTGTGAGGATGTGAATTTATATGCTTAAAAATGTGAAAAAGACCCTGGCCATTGCAAGTGTTACGGCATTTGCACTGTCTCTGGCACCCACAGCGTTCGCGGCCGGTCCCACAAAAGAAGGGCGAGGCAATTCCGGAAATGCTCAGATGTCCCAGGTGCAGAGCATGAGAGCCAATGATCAGATGGCCGAAGGTAACCAGAAATCTTGTGTGGGAGGAAACCAGACTCGGAATCAGATGCAGAAGCAGATGCGGGAAATCAATCAGATGATGCAGCGTGAGCGGGAAGGTGGCCCTCATACCGGCATGAATCTGTGTGGCGTTTCCGCAGCGATTGCAGGGCTGAGCGAAGAGGATACCGAGACACTCAGCACGTACATTGACGCATATGAGACCGCCGTGGCAGCCGAGCAGGCCGCCCGTGCATCCGCGGAGGAGAGCACAGACCTGTCGTCTTATCGCGAGGCGGTGCAGACTGCCCTTCAGGCTCTGCTTGACGCAGCGGAAGGGGCCGGTATCGACTTGGAACTGACTGCCTGCAACCAGGTAAGCTGGATGAACGGGAAAGGCCATGGGATGAATCCAGGAGCGGTTGCTTCGTCCATTGCCAAGCTGGGCAAAGAAGATACCGAGACACTCAGCACTTATGTTGACGCATATAAGACCGCTGTGGCAGCCGAGCAGGCCGCCCGTGCGTCCGCAGAGGAAGGCACGGACCTGTCGTCTTACCGCGAGGCGGTACACACTGCCCTTCAGGCTCTGCTTGACGCGGCGGCGGATGCAGGAGTCGGTCTGATCCCTGTTCCGACCGTGAAGTAACAAATCGGCAGCATGCAGGGACCGAGTACCATCCGCAGTTCCCTGCATGCTGCAGGCAAGAAAGTAAATTGATTTCAGAACATTTTTGGAAATGGGTGCGAGATGTGAAATTGGTAATTGTTGAATGCAATAAAAAATCGGCAGTCGCACTGAGAGACGACGGTACATTTGTAAAAGTTGCTCAGCGCGGGTACCGCATCGGGCAGACCTTGGAATCCATGCCAGCACCCAGACGGATTGAACGTTTTCACCATATGGCAATCGCGGCCGCTGTGACGGTTCTTTTGCTCAGTGGAGCGGCGTTTGCTACGTGGGAGCCTTATTCCTATGTCACGATGGATGTGAACCCGTCCATCAAGTTTGCTCTGAATGTGTTTGACCGCGTCTTATCCGTCACCGCTGTAAATGAGGACGCCGAACCGATTGTCAGTGCATTGAATCAAGAAGATAAAAGTTTCTGCGGGCTGGACGATATCATTGAGATGACAATTGAACAGTGCCGTACGGACGGATACCTGGATCAGGACGATGAAAATTACGTTGTATTTTCGGCCATGTCCCGTTCTGACCGCAGAACCGATGCACTGTCAGAGAATTTGAAAAACCAAAATTTTGGGGATGGCCTTATTTCCGCTGAGATCGTGCCCTCAACGATGGAAGCGCTGAAGGAAGCGGAACAGCAAGGAACCACCCCGGGGAAACTTGCTCTCATCCGCAGGATGCAGAAAAAAACAGGAGATAGCAAGGCAATTCAAAGATGGATCAACACTCCGGTGCGGGAGATTTTGGATGCCGAGAAGGCTTCTCCTGAAACCAACTCCGCTGTGCCGGGCGGCACACAGTCCAATCAACCAGACAACCGGGATACCTCGGTGACGGTGGGCCCAGCGGAAAAGCAAGAGGTAGCGGCACCAAACATAGAGCAACCCAAACATTCCGGGAACCAGTCCAAGACCGCCCCATCGGAGGCTTCTCAACCGCCCCAAGAAGCCAAAGGCGGGAAGCAGGAGAAACTGCAAAAAGATGAGGTCGGACAAACGCCGACCGCAGATCCCGGCGGAGAAATGCAACTTTCGCCGCCGGAGTCGGGCGAAACTTCTGCACCGGAAGCAGCACAACCGGGCAACGCGCAGTCCCAGGGTAAGGGCGGAGAATCAGCACCCGGTGCATTATCCGACAGCCGAGCAGCAGATGCTCAGGACTCGGCCGGACATACCCAGGCCAAAGGCAAGTCTGGAAATTAATTAGGACAAATTGCAATTTATGCCGGGACGAGTAGAGAGTGCTCCCGGCTTAACGGCGTTTCAGACAGCAATGCGGGAAAAAGCTGGCACCACAAGCATAAGGATGGTACGGAAATGCGGCATATAGATGAGGAAGCGGTCAAAGCGGTTCAGGATAAACGCGCGGAGGAGCTGTTTATTGCAAAGAACAGGACCTTTATTTTGCACAGCGCATCCAAGCACACGAGGAAGTTTATTACCGACAGCGATGACGAGTGGTCCGTGGCAATGATCGCATTTTCCGAGGCTTTGAATTCATATGATGCGGGGAAAGGGGCCTTCCTTCCGTTTGCCGATCTGGTCATCGGCCGCCGACTGCAGAGCTATTTTCGCTCAGAGCGAAAATTTGCAGGGGAAATGGCGGTCAATCCATCTGTGTTCGAGGGCTGTTTAGAGGAAGACGCCGAGGATGCTGCACTGCAAGCCGCCGTACGTTCCCAGATTGCGAGCACAGAAGATCACACAGTAGAAGATGAAATTCAGGCGTTG
>JAYFPV010000096.1:0-10244 GCA_034927465.1 Lawsonibacter sp. | reverse complement strand
GGACGCGACTGAGAAAAAACAGGAAGCGACTGAGAAAAAACAGGAAGCCAAGCAAGAGGGCCAAAAGAAGAAGCACCTGTCGTTTCAGGTGCCCAAAAAGCGGAAAAAGTGGCTCAAGCGGCTGGCCATCCTAGCAGTAGTTGTGGGGGCCGCGGGATATTGGTTTGTCCTGCGTCCCATGCAGGCCCGCGGCAAGGCGGTGCCGGAAGGGCTGTATCTTGCCAATACCGCCCAAAAAATGGATCTGACCGTGTCCGTGTCCGGTTCTGGTACAGTAACACCCGTTGAGTCATACAAGGTGGGGGCCTTGGTTACCGGTGAGATTCTGGAAGCGCCCTTCGAGGAAGGTGACCGGGTGGAAAAAGGGGATCTGCTCTATCTGATTAACGCGGGGGACGCGGAGGTTGGTCTCCAGCAGGCTCAGCTGTCCCTACGGCAGGCCCAGCTGAGCTATGACGAGTTGTCCGCCAATTTGACGCCCAGCGCGTCTGCTGCGGGCGTGGTTCAGAAGATTTATGTCCAGAAGGGCGACCTAGTATCCGCCGGGACGGCCATTGCCGACATTGCGGATACCTCCACCATGACCCTGACGCTGCCCTTCCAGTCCGCCGACGCGGCCCAACTGTCGGCCGGACAGTCGGCCGCTGTGACCATTGCCGGAACGCTGGAGACCCTGCCAGGTGCCGTGGAGTCGGTGTCCTCTGCAGAACTGGTGGGCAGCGGCGGTGCTTTGGTACGCCAAGTAAAGATTCGGGTGTCCAATCCCGGGGCGCTGACCTCCGCCAACACGGCCACCGCCACCGTGGGCGACTATGCCTGCGCCGGCAGCGGCAGCTTTGAGGCAAATATGCGTCAAACCGTGGTGGCGCAGACCTCCGGCGAGGTGACGGCCCTTCATGTGACCGCCGGAAGCAGAGTGTCTGCCGGGGCCGCTTTGGTTACCCTCGGCGGTTCCGCGGCCCAAAGCACACTGGAAAATGCGTCCATTTCCCTGGAAAACACAAAGCTGTCTCTTCAACGCGCCCAGGACGCGCTGGCGGACTACACCATTACCGCGCCCATCTCAGGCACCGTTGTGGAGAAAAAATTCAAGGCCGGAGATAAAATCGAAACCGAATCTCTGTCTGCCGCCAACGGCTGTCTGGCCATGCTGTACGATATGTCTACCATGACCTTCAAAATGGACATCAACGACCTGGACATCAACAAGCTGGCCCTGGGCCAGAAGGTCAATGTAACGGCCGCCGCTCTGGATGGCCAGACCTTTACCGGGTATGTGGATAAGATTAACATCAACGGTGTGACCACAAACGGCTTCACAACCTACCCCGTTACGATTCGGCTGGAGGGAGAAGGAAACCAACTGGCCGAGGCCGGATTGAAGCCGGGCATGAACATTTCCGCCGATATCGTGGTGGAGGAGGCGGGGCAGGTGCTATGCCTGCCCGTGGACGCGGTGGAGCGGGGCAACACCGTTCTGGTAGCTGGGCCTGGAGCGCTGAACGAAGCGGGGGAGCTGGTCGATCCGTCCAAGCTGGAGGAGAGGGAAGTCACCCTTGGGCGCAACAACGCCAACTGGATTGAGGTGGTGGATGGACTGGAAGAGGGCGAGACCGTGTATACCTATAATCAGGCTTCCAACGCCATCATGGGGTGAGCGCATGGAACACCTGATTGAGCTGAAGAACGTATATAAGATCTATCAGATGGGAGAGGAAACCGTCCATGCCCTGGACGGGGTAAGCCTGACCATCGACCCGGGCGAATTTGTGGCCATTGTAGGTTCCTCTGGCTCCGGCAAGTCCACCGCCATGAACATCATCGGCTGCCTGGATGTGCCCACCTCGGGATCCTACCATCTGGGGGATGTGGATGTGTCCACCATGGATGACGACCAGCAGGCGGAGATTCGCAATAAAATGCTGGGATTTATTTTTCAACAGTATAATCTGATCCCGAAGCTGACCGTGCTGGAGAATGTTGAGCTTCCTCTGCTGTACGCCGGGGTGGATGCCCAGGAGCGGCGCGAGCGGGCCATCCGCGCGCTGGAGCGGGTAGGGCTTGCGGAGAAAAAGAAGAACCTGCCCTCTCAGCTGTCGGGCGGCCAGCAGCAGCGGGTGTCCATTGCCCGGGCCCTGGCGGGTAGCCCCTCGGTCATCCTGGCCGACGAACCGACCGGCGCGCTGGACTCCCGCACGGGACGGGACGTGCGGAACTTTTTAAAAAAGCTGAACCGGGAGGGTGACACCGTCATTCTCATTACCCACGACAATTCCATCGCCGTCAAGGCTGACCGCATCATCCGGCTCCAGGATGGGGAGATCATCTACGACGGAGATGCCCGTGCCCCGGAGGCATTGGTTCAACCGGAGGAGGAGCTGGAAGAAGAAACCGCGCTTCCGGCCGGCGAGATGGAACAGGAGGCAAAGACATGAACTTTGGACAGTCCTTTCGTCTGGCGCTGAAATCCCTGGTCACCAGCAAAATGCGGTCTCTGCTCACCATGCTGGGGATCATCATCGGTGTGGGCGCCGTGATTGTAATTACCAGTCTGGGCAACGGCATGCAGAACCTGATGAATCAGCAGTTTGAGCAGCTGGGGGCTAACCTGATCCAGGTGATGATCTGGGCTGACGGCAGTGGATCTCGGTCGGTGGAGCCGGATGACATGTACGCTCTGGTGGATAAATATCCCCAGTACTTGTCCGGGGTTTCCCCTTATATTAATCTCCAAAGCACAGTGCGCCACGGAACCGAGGAATTTAAGCGGACCAAACTCTATGGAGTCAGTGAAATCTTTTACAATGCCAAGCGCAACCAGATGATGAGCGGCGAGAAGCTAGCCCAGGGCCGGTTTCTCTCCTACACCGATGTGGATCGGCGGCAGAAGGTGTGCATCATCGGCAACTATCTGGCCCAGGAGACGTTTGGGGGAGATGCCCTAGGGAAGACACTCTCGGTTCAGGGCGTTCCCTTCACCATTATTGGAGTGTTGGCGGAATACGCCGACTCCACCGAGGGCAGCGGAGATGACGTCATTTATCTGCCCTATGGCTGCGCCATGGAACTCAACCGCTCCGCTCAGGTTGGATTATATCTGTTCAACAGCAGCTCCAAGGAGACAGCCGCCGCCGCCAAGGGACTGATTGAAAACCGGCTGTTTCAGACCTTCCAGGATACCGACGCCTATCAAGCCCAAAGCAGTGCCGAGATGATGGATACGCTGAACACCATTATCGGGGCCATGATGGCGGTGCTGGTGGCGATTGCCGCCATCTCTCTGCTGGTGGGGGGAATCGGAATCATGAATATCATGCTGGTGTCTGTGACCGAGCGCACCCGGGAGATCGGCATCCGAAAATCCTTGGGCGCCAAGCGAAAAGATATTCGCCGTCAGTTTATCATTGAGGCGGGGACCACCTCCGCGATCGGCGGGGTTCTTGGGATCCTGTTCGGTGTGGGGTTGGCCAGTCTGGTTGGGCCGGTGATTGGAGGAATGCTGGTTGCGCAGATGGGGCCTGGCGCCACATTTTCCGCCGTGCCCAACCTGAACTCGGTGGGCATTGCGTTTGGAGTGTCGGTGAGCATCGGCATCTTGTTCGGATATCTGCCCGCAAACAAGGCGGCCAAGCTGAATCCCATCGACGCGCTGCGCTACGACTGAGACGTGAGAAGAGGAGAATTTATGATGAAAAAATACATCCCGGCTGTTTTGCTGGCGGTCTGCCTGTCCCTGATGGTACCAGCCTTTGCCGCCTCTGCGCCTGCATCTACATCCGAAGCCGCCCAGGTGGTCAACGCCTTAGGTATTATGGTGGGGGATAGCAGCGGGAATATGAATTTGGGGCAGAAGGTGACCCGGGCGGAGTTTATTACCATGGCGGTCAAGGCAACCCCCGGCGGCGATCAGATCGGGCAGGCCGCTACCTCGCCCTATCCGGACGTGCCCTGGAAACACTGGGCCTCCGGTTATGTGGAGGCCGGCGTGGCCGACGGACTGATTTCGGGATACACCGATGGAAGCTTCCGCCCGTCCAATCCGATTAGTCTGGCCGAGGGAGCCACCATTGCGCTGGGTCTGCTGGGCTACAGTGCCTCCGACTTCTCTGGGGCCTACCCCGCGGGGCAGCTGGCCATGTACCACAGCCTGAAGCTGGATCGGGGCGTGTCCGTCTCCGCGGCGTCCGTCCCCCTCACCCGGCAGGACGCCATGTACCTGTTTTACAATCTGATGACGGCTAAGACGAAGGCGGGCGAGGTTTATCTGAAAAGCCTGGGGCACAGCCTGAACGCGGCTGGAGAAATAGACTTGGTGTCACTCGTGAACGACGCCATGGAGGGACCGGTGGTGGCTCAGGGAAGCTGGCAGTCCTCAATTCCCTTTTCGGTGTCCGAGGCCGTGGTGTACCGAAATGGAGCGGCCTCCAGCACCAATGCCATTCAAACGCAGGATGTGGTCTATTGGAATGCCGCGATGAAGACCCTGTGGGTGTACAATGATCGGGTCACCGGGAGCATCCAGGCGCTGGAGCCCTCCTCCTCTGCCCCCACCTCGGTAACGGTTGCAGGCCGTACCTGCGGCATCGAGACCTCGGCAGCCGCCTACGCGCTGTCGGATTTGGGGCAATATTCCTTGGGAGATACCGTCACTCTGCTATTGGGCCGGGACGGATCCGTGGCCGCCGTGGCGGACGGCACTGCCTCCGCCAGCGAGCGGCTTGGGGTGGTAACTGCCATCGAAAATGCAGCTTACTCTGATGGAAAAGGGGGCACTTATACCGCCCGGACCGTGACCCTTTTGGCCACCGACGGCCGCACCTACCGCTATGAGAACAAAGCTGGGATGAAAGAAGGAAGCCTGGTGCGGGTTGTCGACTCGGACCAGACCGGGGGTGTGACGCTGCGGTCGGTTTCCTCCGCCTCCTTTACCGGAAAAGTAAATGCGGCGGGCACCCAGGCGGGCAGTTACTCGTTTGCTCAGGACGTGGAGATTTTGGATGTCAGCGATGCGTATGGCGTCCGGATTTATCCCAGCCGTTTGGCTGGGGTGAACCTGTCCAGCAATATGGTGAAATACTACTCCCTGAACAGCAGCGGCGAAATCGATCGGATGATTCTAAACGATGCCACGGGAGACGTTTATCAATACGGCATTCTGACTGAACTGTCCAGCGAGGATGCAGGAGACTTTCCCGCCTACTATAGCTATGCATTTGATCTGGGGGGTGTGGCCGGAACCATTTCTTCGTCGGCGACTCGCTATCCGGTGTCCGAAGGGCCGATCCGGGTCAAAGGGACCACCCAGGCTCCGGAGAAGCTGTACTCCTTAATTTCGGCTAAAACGGGGGAGATCAGTGGAAATCAGTTTGTGGCCGGCAGCCAGAAGTATACGCTGTCCGACCATCTGGCTGTGTATGAGCTTCGGAACGGAACCTACTATTTGTCCTCTCTTGCCAGGGTGCAGAGCAGTGCGTTTACGCTGACCGGCTGGTATGACAAGACCGATGCCGCGGGCGGCCGTCTTCGGGTCATTGTGGCCAGAGAAAGCTGAAAGCAAGACAAAAAAACACAGAAGAAACGACCGGCGCTTCGGAAGATCCGAAGCGCCGGTTCTGTTTGTCAAAAAAGCCGCGCTCGGCGCAAAACCATTACCCGCTTACTACGGTTGGCCATGGAAGGGCAGAGGGGCTCAGCTCCAAGCCACGATCGCTGGAGACCAGGTTCAACCGCATGGCCGCGCACAAATCAGACAGGGAGAGATACAGCTCACCCCCCAAATCCAACGCAGGGCTGGTTAGGCGCATGGAGAGCCCGTCCTGTACAAAACGCCGGCCGGGGGCGAGGGTAATCCGATGCGGCCCGTTGGACAAAGCCAGAGCGGTTTGATCCGGCTCCGCCGACCAGCCCAGCGCAGGAGCCAGCCGGGCAGCGGACAGATACGGGGTACCGTCCAGCAGAATGGCGCTGCCGCCCAGATCTACCGCGTTCCCCTGGTAAAACAGATCGGGAATCTGATAGCTGCCCGGAACCGGCCGGCGGGCCAGATACTCTTCATAGGTCAGGTGCTGGTCGGTACAAATCCGGGCTACATCCACCCCCACATAGCGATAGTGCCATGGTTCAAAGGAGTAGCCGGTTATGGCTTCTTCCGCCTGGGGATAGCGAAGAAGAAACCCGAATTCCGCGCAGTGTTCCTGTAGCCAGGAGAATTCCGCCGTGGTTTCAAAATGAGAACTGAAACTAGCGGTATTGATGTCCAGAGCCAATCCGGTTTGATGCTCGGAATAGCCGGCCCGCGCCGAAAAGGTTTCGGCTGCAGCTTGACCGAATTGGGCAGCATAGCGCTGGTACAGTACCTGCTGGGTGGAATAGGAGCGATAGGCCGACACGCTGAACAGAGTAATGTCGTCCAGCCGGGCGGCCTCCGCCATCCGGATAAAGGCCGCGGCAGCTTCTGGAGTAAGGGAACCAATGCCGTACGAGGGATTCAGCAAAACCAGCTCAGGGATGTAATCCTGGGGGAGGGCGTGGTACTTGTTGACTAGGATCAGAGAATCCCCCGGAACTGGAACCTCATCCACATCGGTGTAAAAACTTCGGTCCAGGCCAATGTTTACGTTGATGACCACGTCCTGGGCAGAGAGCTGGGGATTGGCCTGGGCATAAGACAGGTAGCGAGACATCTGGTCCTCCTCGCAGAAGGGGAACAGGAGATAATCCAGTGCCTGCGCGGAAAATCCTCCGCTGTCCAGCTGTGCGGACAGCGGAGGACCGACGCGACTCCAAAGAATGTTGATCTGCTCCTGCCCCATGCCAAGGGCGGTTAGCCGCCGGGCTGCAGCGCGGTAAAGGGTGGAAGGGTCCTCCTGAACCAGAGGAGAAATGGAAGCCACCGCGGGAATCAGATTCGGCTCCTCCCGCGGCAGGGCAAGTGCGGACACTGGGAACAGCCAGAAGGACAAACCGGCAGCCGCAGCCAAGAGACGACAAAAGGGACGGGAAACTCGCATGGCGCAAAAAACCTCCTGGGGCAGTTTGGCTGCCCTCTCTTTTGGACACGAAAAAGGCGAATAGGTCCGAAACTACTTCCGGCAAAGATCCAGAAAAGCACACAGAAGCGGAGCCCCGTCTACCGTGTCGCTCCGGCGGTGGTCAAACGACATGCGCTCCGGATGGAATTGAACCGCCAAGATGGGAAGGCGTTCATGCTCAATGGCCTCGGCAACGCCGCTCTCCGACCAGGCTGTGGAGTGAAGACCGGTTCCGAGACGGTCCAACGCCTGATGGTGAGCGCTGTTGACCGGGAAAACCGAACCGTAGAGCCGCTGAAGGAGAGACTCCGCCAACGCCCGGATGGGATGAACCAGATCGGAATCCGGCCCGCTGTGGAAGAGGCGGATTTCCGGAGGCAAGTCCTGAAGCAGAGTGCCCCCAAGCGCCACATTAATCAGCTGCATTCCGCGGCAGATTCCAAGGATGGGTTTCCCGGCCTGGGCGAATGCCTGGAACAGCTCCAGCTCCGCCTGATCCCGTGTGGGATCGGGGGGCTGGGCTCCCCGGATCTCCTGCCCAAAGCGGGTGGGATCAATGTCGCCACCGCCGCAGAGAAGCAGGCCCTGGCAGCTGAGATCGGGGGCGGGGGCATACTCCGCCACAGGCAGTCCGCCTGCACCGCGGACGGCCTGGCAATAATTGGAGAGTGAACCGGCACTGCCGGAAATTTGAATGTGTGGGCAGGTGATGCTTGACATGAGAACTCCTTTCAAACGGGCTGCTGTGGATTATGGAGTGTTTTGGGCGGCGCGGGTGTGAACCAGCGTGACAATCAGCTCCACGGCACCGTCAAGGCCGGTTGTACTGGAGTTGAGTGTTAGGTCATAACGGCGCATATTACCCCAGGTGTGCCCGGTATAGTAATTGTAGTAGTTCGCTCTTCCTCGATCCATTTGGATGATTCGGCGCTCCATGTCGTCAGATAGGATGCGGTATTCTTCCACGCACCGCTGCACGCGACTGGGAAGGTCTGCGTGGATAAAGACCTTCAAGCACGCGGGGCGTTCCCCAAGGACATAATCGCTGCACCGGCCCACAATGACACAGGGGCCCTGGTCGGCCAGCTCGCGGATCACCTCTGCCTGGGCAAAGAAGGCCTGATGACTCACCGGAACTCCCTGATGTTCAAAGGCCGGGGAACCAATTCCAATGGGGGCGATGGACAGCTGAAAACGGCTGCGGGCCCGCTCTTCTGCCCGGGCGATAAAATCGGGGGAGAGACCGCTTTTTTCCGAAGTTTTCTGGATGATTGTGCGGTCGTAGCAGGGGATGTCCAGACGGGCGGCGAGCCGTTTGCCGATCAGTCTGCCGCCGCTGCCAAATTCACGGCTGATGCAAATGACAGAATTGCTCATGGTATCCCTCCTGCGGTCCGGTGTGTGGGGTAGGACAGGTCAGATGCTTTTGGACAGAAGAAAATGTTCATTTGCTACTTACTCTATATTATAGCGGATGAGGAAGAAAATGACAATGAAAAATCTGCCGCCTGCCCAGGGAAAGAAACCCATTGTAGAGGAGAGACGAAACCGGAGAGTTCCTGCAGGGGAGCTGGAGGATCCCACAAAAGCAGACCCATGTTTTTTGATGTTTTTCCAAAAACGAATCAGCCAATAAAAATAGGCTTGCGCCGCAGCTGTGGAATGAGTATGATAATGAAAAGGATGGAAACGTTTCCAACCACAAAAGAAGGGGGCCTTCCCCAGAAGAACAGACCGGAGGAGATACTTGTGACCATTAAAGATATTGCCCGATTGTCCGGCTGCGGCGTGGCCACCGTGTCCCGCGCGCTCAACCATCCCATGGACGTCAGCGAGGAGAAGCGCCGCCGGGTTATGAAAGTGGTGGAAGAGTACGGGTTTGAGCTCAATTGCAACGCCAAACATCTGAAACAGCAGGCGGGGACCAGCATCGCCATTTTGGTCAAGGGGACCCAGAACATGCTGTTTGCTGATATTGTAGAGCAGGCCCAGGCCCTGCTTCGGGACAGCGGTCGGGACGCCGCCGTCTATTATCTGGACGAGGAGGCCAACGAGGTGGCTTACGCCTGCCAGCTGTGCCGGGAACGCAAGCCGTTGGGGATCCTATTTCTGGGGGGAGACCGGGCCTGTTTTCAAACAAAATTTGAATCCATTGCCGTTCCGTGCGTTCTGCTGACGAACACGGCCCAAGGCCTGGGCTTTGACAATCTGTCCTCTCTGACTACCGACGATGAGGCGGCGGCCGCACGGGTCATCGATTATCTGGCGGAGCGGGGACACCGAAGCATTGGAGTGCTGGGGGGGAATGCAGAGACCTCTCAGATCAGCGCCCTGCGCCTTCGGGGGTGCCAGAAGGAGTTTCACCGCCGCGGCCTGCCATTTGAACCGGATCGCCAGTGGGTGTGCTGCCGCTATTCCATGGCCGATGCCTACGAAGCCGCTGGGCGGCTGCTCAGCCGCAGCCCCGATCTGACGGCCATCTTTGCCATGAGCGACGTGATGGCCATCGGGGCCATCCGCCTGCTGGCTGACCGGGGCAAAGCGGTACCAAAAGACATTTCCGTGGTGGGGTACGATGGAATTTCACTGGCCGGCTACTGTATTCCGCGCCTGACCACCGTAAAGCAGGATGCGGGGAGGTTTGCCCAGCAGGGAGTGGAACTGCTGTTGGAGAGGCTGAAGCGGCCCGCCGGGCCGGTCCACCTGAGGATCCCGTTCCAATTGGTGGAAGGGGAGAGTGTAGCCAGGCGGCTGCCGTGATGTGTGCGCGAAGGTGCGACTGCAATGGGGTCGCCTGCCTGAGACACTCACGGAACAATGCAGAACCCTGCCAAAAGTAAAGAAAGGCGGAAGCAAGCCATGAGAAAAGCGGGCATTCTGATGCCAATTTTTTCCCTGCCCTCCCCCTATGGGATCGGAACCCTGGGCGCGGTGGCCAGGGGGTTTGTAGACTTTTTGGTCCAGAGCGGCCAGTCTGTCTGGCAGATCCTTCCCATTGGGCCCACCAGTTTTGGGGACTCCCCGTACCAGGCCTTTTCCACGTTTGCTGGAAACCCCTATTTCATCGACCTGGATGAGCTGGCCGCTCTGGGGCTGTTGGAGCCGGAGGACTATCGGGATCTGAGCTGGGGAGAGGACCCCGCGGCGGTGGACTATGAATTGCTGTTTGCCGCCCGCTATCCGGTGCTCCGCGCGGCCTGCACACGGCTGCTT
>JAYFPV010000336.1:0-3456 GCA_034927465.1 Lawsonibacter sp. | reverse complement strand
CCCAGCCTGTCCCCGGAGCGAATTAGCGAAATGAAAGAGTCAATGGCTCGTGGCTGGCCGATGAAGCGCGCTCCTTATCCGCCCTATGCCCTTACCAACAACAACGCTAATATCCATCGGGTACGCCAGCGGCTGGAGGAGCTGCAAAATCGCTCCGAGTTTGCCGGGTGGACATTCCCCGGCGGCGAGGCCAAAATCAACGAAGGCGAGAACCGCCTGCAACTGCTGTTTGATGAAAAACCATCCGAAGCGCAGCGTCACGCGCTGAAGGGCGAGGGCTTCAAATGGGCACCGAGTCAAGGGGCGTGGCAGCGTCAGCTCAATCAAAACGCGATCCGTGCGGCGGATCGTCTGGATTTCCTGCGGTCAGAGGACGGCGGGCGTGTCCGTGATTTACAGCCCTACGCCCACAAAACCGCCCCAGACCGAGGCGAGAGATAGGAGGCAGTATGGACAAAAATCAAGGCTATGCCATTCTGAAGGCCGTCATGCTGGAAAACGGCAGAGGCTTCGTGCTGGGCGAACATCCCACCGCCCCATCCCCTTATGTCACATGGGCCTGCTACGATGACGAAAAAGGCCAGCGGCAGTATGAATGGGGGCATTACGGAAACGATTTGCCCACACTGGAAAAAGACCTTGCCACCCGTGTGCAGGGATACCAGCGGCAATTCAATGTAAAAATCGTACAGACCGAAGTCCCCAGCCTTTACAAGTATTACTCCACTCAGCGTCCTGTGGACATTGGCACATTTCCAAAACCGCCCCATAATGCCCCAGATGAAATCGTCAACTATGATCAGCGCGTTCCCGTGGAGGGCGGCGCATTTCTGGCGTGGGGGTATTTGACCTATACCAAGCCACTGACCGAAAAGCAGGCGTCGGATTATGAGCTGCGCCCCGCGCGTGACAATTTGGATATGCGCCAGGAGCCGCCTGCCAAGCGCTCCATTGCCGAACAAATGAAAGCAGCGGCAAGGCTGGTCGAAGAAAGCCGGGAGACTGCTACCCATAAAAAAACCGCCCCAGACCGGGGCGAGAGATAACGGAGGAGCCTATGAGCGAAACATACTATCCTATGAAAAATGCGGAACTTGCCGCCGAACAGAATTACAACATGATCGACGGCGTTCTCAATAATCAGCCGCCTGTCCCGGAGCATGAGAAAGAAAAGGACAAGGTGAAAGAGCCGCCTGGCAAGCGCCGCAGTCTGGAGCGCGAGGAACGGTGACAAAGCAGCGCCGCCGTCCCGTCCATCTTCATGTGATGGTGTCCGAGGAGGAACAGGCATTGATTGCCCAGCGCATGACCGAGGCCGGTATTCGCAACATGGGAGCGTATATGCGGAAAATGGCACTCAACGGTTATGTGCTGAATGTTGACCGTGCTCCCGTCCGGGAGCTGGTGTCTCTCCAGCGGCTATGTTCTAACAACCTAAATCAAGTGGCGATCCAAGCCAACACCTACGGCGGCGTGTACCCCGAGGAGATCAAAACCTTGCAAAAGGACTATGCCGCACTATGGGAGCCATTGTCCGAGTTGCTCAAAATGCTGTCGAAAATAATTAAATAAAAATCAGGAGAGTACAATTAGTGTTGTGCTCTCCTGATTCTATATTTGTTACCGACATTTGGGGCATCGAGGTAGTATCGCACCTGATGCAATTTTCTGTGAATCAATAGGGGTACGTGTGGTAAAATATTTGTGGCAATCCGTACACAAGTAGACATTTCCACCCATAATATCGCCTACATGGTTCTGCAATACTAAGGTGTCAATATTAAAATTGTATTGGGAGTACTTAAAAGAAGTTTGCCGATTTCGCCCATCTCGTTCATTTGGAGATGTAAGAACGGGAAATACATTTTCCGTATAATTAGGATACGCAACTTGTATGGCCGGAAGTATGTCAGAGTCACCAGCTACTAAGGCAAAGCAATCATCAGGATGCTCCATTGCATCGCGTACTAACAAGGCAACAACAGTCGTATCAACCTGTTTTTCTTGATAGCGTAAATCCGGGTGCAGTAGATTCAAGAGCATCCATTCTTGCAATGGAATGTGGAAAACACAGCTTGGATCATACCCAGCTTGAATTGCAGCAGAAGCAAAAGCTGCTCGATCTCTCACATTGCGTTTTGTAATTTCAATATTAGCTTGGGATATAGTAACGCTCTGCCCACTGTATGGATGTGTAATGCGTCTACCTACCCAATTGTCAAAATCTGCAGGTAAATCGAAAAGAGAAGTAACAAAATAGCAATTACCGATTTCTGTACACTCAGGATGCTGTTTTGAAACATGAGATAGCATTAAAGCATTTAACTTATTAAAATCAACAGCGAATTGATTCGGATATACAAGAAAACGATCAAACACATTCCCGTCAACAACCTTAAACAACCATGTCCCATCAATAAATACATGAAGTTTCGACATATTGCTCCTCCTTTTTATTCGTGCAGATCTATAAATAAATTATAGACCAGTTTTTATCACAAATCAATCATTTACACTATTAAAACCTAAAATGCGCCATCCTTGTTGTCCCATTTTATCGGAGTTATAATGGACATGTAGGGCAAACAACACACTTTTGAGGAGGTTTACATGACGTTCATTCTGAAAATAATTGCCGCTCCCGTGGTGCTGATTCTGACCCTCGCCTTGGCTGTGCTGGGCTTTGTGTTCTCACTGGCTTCATGGCCCTTTGGTATCCTGTCTTTTATCTGTGCGATATGCGGCGTGTTTGAGTGGTTTATCCAAGGAAATATGTCGGGCGGGATCACGGCGCTGGTGCTGGCTTTCCTCGTTTCGCCCTTTGGTCTGCCCGCCGTGGCGGAGTGGCTGATCGGCAAGCTGGGCGAACTCAACTATTCGCTGAAATGCTTTATCACGGGCTGAGGACTTCGGGACAATGTGTCCCAAGGCGACAGGCGGCGGCTGAACACAGCCGCCGCCCTTTTCATAGGAAGGAGACGTTTCTACGGCTACCACCTGCTTGATGACCCACCATATCAGCAAGGGCGAAACCATTGCCCAATCGCTGAAAGATCGTTTTGAATATGGGCAAAACCCGGACAAGACCCAAGCCGGAGAGCTGATTTCCGCCTAGGAGTGCGACCACATGACCGCGGACGCTGAGTTTATTTTGAGCAAGGCAAAATACAAGGCGGTCACGGGACGGGAGCAGCGGCGGAACGCCGATGTACTGTGCTATCAGATTCGGCAGTCGTTTCTGCCCGGTGAGATTACTCCGGACGAGGCCAACCGTGTAGGCTATGAAACGGCCATGCGCTGGACGAAGGGCGACTATGCCTTTTTCGTTTGCACCCATACAGACCGCCATCACATCCACAATCATATTTATTACAATTCAACCTCGCTGGACTGTTCTCGAAAATACCGGGATTTTTTCAGATCGGCGGCTGCGCTGCGGCGGCTCTCTGACCGGGT